>JABMQA010000441.1 GCA_013203545.1 Bacteroidota bacterium | reverse complement strand
GTTCAACAGTATAAAATCCATTTTTTAATGGGTATTTTAGTTCTTTACAACTTACGTAAAACCTGTTAAAGGTTTTTCCAAGAATGGTTTGCAAAATATCCGTGGTGTGAATGCGCAGGCTATCAGCCGACAAACTAAACTTCCCGGCAGTTAATGTTGATGTATTGCTAGCGTAATCGTAAAGGTCAAATTTTCCATTTTCCACTATAAACTTTCCAATCTTTACACCTTGTACGCCAGGTGATTTTACAACACTATCGGGTTCTTTCGGTTGTTTCGGGAATAAACGTTTTAGCCTGTTCTTTTCTTCCTTCGAAAGATATTCGATAACTTTAACCTCCGGCCTCCTGATTACTATTGATGCCAGTTCGATGTTCTTGATACTCAATCCCGATTCCGTATCAAATCCTTTTACAATAACTTTGTCAATTACCAGGTCCAGCAGGGTCAGGTACCTGGACTTCAAAGTATCATCGGCAGTATAAATCATGGGATTAGGTGTAAGTGTTAAATCGCTGATTTTTACATTGCCTGAAAATAAACCGATATCAATAGCCTTATAATTCAGTTCATAAACCTGACTTAACGGAGATTTTGCAAAGGCCTCTTTGAGCTGGTTTTCAGCAATTGAGCCTGCATTCCTGTCCAGGTAAAACAATATGGCCAACACTACAATCAGAACTACTCCAATAATTATCCCTGCAATTTTTAAAATCTTGATGGTGGTACTTTTTGTCATCTGAATTCGGTTTGAAATTATTCTTAAAACCAGTTTAAATAATTTTGGCTAAATGTATAAAAAATAATCCTAAACCCTTTAATAAATACGAGAACAAACCTGATGGGCAAAAAAAAGCCCTTTAATGTATATCATCATTAAAGGGCCTGTTATTGGGCTTGCTATAGTCTGCTTTAGCTATTCATCGAGATTAAAAACTCTTCGTTGGTTTGGGTAAACCTCATTCTATCCTTCAAAAATTCCATAGCCTCGATGGGATTCATGTCGGCCAGGTGGTTTCTAAGTATCCATATACGTTGCAGCATATCCCTTTCGAGCAACAAGTCGTCGCGTCGTGTGCTGGATGCCACAATATCAATAGCGGGATAAATCCGCTTGTTGGACAGCTTCCTGTCGAGCTGCAGCTCCATGTTACCGGTACCCTTGAATTCTTCAAAGATCACCTCGTCCATTTTCGATCCTGTATCGATAAGTGCGGTGGAAATGATTGTAAGGGAACCACCCTTTTCGATCTGGCGTGCAGCGCCAAAAAACCTTTTTGGTTTATGCAAAGCATTTGCTTCAACACCACCGGACAACACTTTTCCGGATGCCGGGGATACCGTGTTGTATGCACGGGCCAAACGGGTAATGGAATCCAGTAATATCACTACGTCATGCCCACATTCAGTCATACGTTTGGCCTTCTCAAGTACAATGTTGGCAATTTTAACATGCCTCTCGGCAGGCTCATCAAAGGTAGAGGCAATAACTTCGGCCTTCACACTTCTGGCCATGTCAGTTACCTCTTCAGGGCGTTCGTCGATGAGAAGAACGATCATATACACGTCGGGGTGGTTATACGCTATGGCATTTGCGATTTCTTTCAATAAAACGGTTTTACCCGTTTTTGGTTGGGCAACTATTAAACCGCGCTGTCCCATACCAATAGGTGTAAACATGTCGATTACCCTTGTGGAGACAGTTTCGTTGGGATGGCCTGTTAAATTAAACTTGGTTTCCGGAAAGAGGGGTGTAAGAAAATCAAATGGAATTCTGTCGCGAACTTCTTCGGGATCCCTGCCGTTGATCTCAACCACCTTGATCAATGGAAAATATTTTTCACCATCCTTTGGAGGCCTGATGCTTCCACGAACCGTATCACCGGTTTTTAAACCGAAGAGTTTAATTTGCGATTGCGATACATAGATATCATCAGGTGAATTCAGGTAGTTATAATCGGAAGATCTGAGGAAACCATAACCGTCGGGCATTATTTCAAGTACGCCTTCGCTGGTTACAATACCTTCAAATTCGAATGGAAACGAATCCCTGCGCCGGCCAAATGGCTTTTGCCCTCTATTTGGATCATCCTTCTGCCGTTCAGGGGCTTCCCTGGATTCCTTTCTAACAAAAGGTTCTACCTTGACCGGTGCAGGTGCAACAGGTTCTTTTTTCTCCTGTTCAGGAATTTGCGCGATTTTTTTATCAACAGGCTTAACTTCAGGTGCTTTTTGTTCCCGCTTATCATCCCTTCTAAAATCTTTTTTTGCCGGCCATAATTCTTTTTTTACCGGATCCGGCTTAAATTTTTCAACTTTTTTGGGAGGCTCAGGCTCCTTTATCGCAACCTTACCAGCGGCGCTTGTCGCAATCTTCTCTTTATCAGGTTCGGTTGTAAGGCGCCTCCTTTTTAACTGCGCATTTTTATTATCAGATGTCTCTTTTTTTTCTGGGCCTTTAGGAGGATTTAAGGCCTGGTGATCCAGGATTTTGTAGATTAAATCCTGCTTCTTTAAATTATTCGTCTTTTTTATGTCCAACTCCTTTGCAATCTCTTTTAAATCGGCGAGTAATTTTCCGTTTAGCTCAATAATATCGTACATTTAGTAATATATTTTAAATGTTAAAACTTTTTTGCCCTAATTTATAATGCCATACCACAACAGATACCATACATTAATTGTTCTGGTAGCTATTCTTCCGCTATAGCAGAATTTTAAAAATTTCGAAGCTTGTTGTAAAAATTATCAGATGTTTAATGAATAAAAACTTGTTTTGTTAAAGCACTACGAATTGAAAGTGTATTGAAAACTTAGGAATTCTGAAATGATGCCGCAAATTTAATTATTTATTTCAACATGAATAACTAAAATGATTAAAATTCTTTAAAAATCTTACAAATCCCGGAATTATATCCATGGAGCATCCATAAAATGATTTTATCTTTGCGCGCAAAATAACAAACCCGGACAATTATTTTTATCAAAGTGATCGGGACTAAAACTAGTAATCATGGTACAACGCATCCAATCTGTTTTTTTATTTTTCGTCTTCATTTGCAGCATCTTAATTTTCTTGTTTCCAATTGCCACCTATCTCTCAGAGGTTCATAACCTCAAATTTTTTCTGTGTTCTTTAAGGGATTTTTCAAAAGATCCTTTTAATGAAATGATGGCAGGGCAAAAACAGGTTACCGAATGGGTTACTCTTCCGTTATCAATTTTGCAGCTTATGATAGGAATTATCTCGCTAATCACTATTTTTATGTTTAAGCGCAGAATGTTACAAATCAGGCTGAATTATCTTAATATTTTTCTTATAGTATTGCTTGTTGGTGGAATTTTTTACTATGCTTCCATCCTCGAAAATGAGACACAATCCATTGCAGCGTATGGTATCGGCGGAATTTTTCCGTTGTTAAGTATTGTTTTTCTTTTTCTGGCAAACAATTTTGTCCGAAGAGACGAAAAGCTTGTAAGGTCGGCCGACAGGCTAAGGTAGGCCTCCGGTTTTATATCGATCCTTCTCAAATACTTCTACTTCAGTAATGTTGTTTTTATCAATTACAAACCTTACCATTGTAATTTTTTGATGTATCCCAAACTTGCCGGCAGCGCCGGGATTCATATGCAGTAATTTATTACGTTTGTCGTACATGATCTTTAAAATATGCGAATGGCCCGAAATAAACAATTTGGGTTTTTCCTTTAAAATAGCCGCTCTGGCCTCATGGGTATACCTTCCGGGATAGCCTCCAATATGTATCATGACCACCTTAACATCTTCAACCATAAAAATATTGATCAAAGGAAATTGCAGCCTGATATCCTTCCCATCGATATTTCCATAAACAGCCCTTAATGGTTTAAACTTATCTAATTGGTGGATAACCTGAGCATTTCCGATATCACCGGCATGCCAAATTTCGTTGCAATGCTCAAGAAACTGAAAAGCGCCATCGGGAAGTGCGCCGTGTGTATCAGAAAGTAGTCCAATGCGGATCATGAAACAATACTATATCTGGTTGCTGTTGTTTGCAGGTACATATTCATGCTTTTCGAAATCAGCCATATTAAATGTAATACTCAGGGTCATCATGGTTCTTACAGCTTGTCCATCCTTAATCCCGGGCATCCATTTCAGCATTTTCAGTAACCTAAAAGCTTCCTGATTACAACCGGCCCCAACTGGTTTCAATATCTTAACATTTGATATCCTGCCCGTAGGCTCGACAACGAAAAACATTTCAACCGTACCCGATATACCTTGTTTTTGGGCACTTTGGGGATAGGCAAGATTGCTTAATAAGAACTGATTAAAACTCATATCCCTGTTATCGTATTGTGGCCTGGGCGAAGCATTCAGCTGATTGCATTCATATATCCTGAGCGATTTATCAACAGGCTCATAAGGGTACTCTATCTGGCTGTACCCCCGGGACTTTACACAGCGCTGATATTTTTTCACTTTAAACTGATCTCAACATTTCCATCCTCTTCTAACTTCATGCCCCTGTAAATCGCAGGATCCCAAAGCACATAATTGAAAACACGTATGGCTTCAGCATCCAATTCAGGGTTTACCGAATTTTTAACTTTCAGATTTGTGATCGAGCCATCTTGATTAACCCTGAAAGCCAGAACAACAGTCCCTTCAATTTTATCATCAAGGGCCGTTTGAGGATACACAAGTTCCTGCTTAATGAAATCCTTTAATTGTTGTTTCCCGCCATAGTTTTCTGCGTGAAAATACTCCTGGGAATACGACGACGCGGCTATTGCCAATAGCAATAATATGGCAAGCATGTTTTTTGTAGTCAGCATAGCATTAAATTTTAGTAATTATTGTGGTCAATATAAAAGTCGATGTAAAGATACAAAATATAATTTCAATACATTTGCACTGTCGTACACCCAATCAAAATTAATAATTCGGTTTGAAAAATGGATTTATCATTTAACCAAAAGTCTCTCGAAGCAGCATCGATTATTAAAGCATCAAAATACCTGGTTGCTTTTACCGGTGCCGGCATTTCGGTAGAAAGTGGAATACCGCCTTTTAGGGGTGAAGATGGATTGTGGAGTAAATATGACCCCCAAGTTCTTGAATTGGGATATTTCCATCAAAATCCATATGAATCCTGGGTGGTTATAAAAGAAATATTTTATGATTTTTTCGGTTCCGCACAGCCCAATAGTGCCCACAAGGTTTTGGCAGTTTTGGAATCGATGGGATTACTAAAATGTGTGATTACCCAGAATATCGACGACCTGCATCAAAAAGCCGGCAATACAATTGTTCATGAGTTTCATGGCAATTCACAAAAAATGGTTTGTGTAGACTGCCATGCACACTTTGGTGTGGATGAGGTTGAACTAACCCCATTGCCTCCAAAATGCAATCACTGTCAAGGGCTGCTTAAACCGGATTTTATCTTCTTTGGCGAATCCATCCCAACCATTGCATACCAGGAATCACTCAAAGCTGCAGAACTGGCGGATGTTTTCCTCATCATCGGATCCACCGGGGAGGTGATGCCGGCCAACCAGGTTCCCATGGTAGCCAAACGAACTGAAACAACCATTATCGAGATCAACCCGGAGCCATCCAGGTACACATCCCATATTACCGATATTTACCTGAAGGGGAAGGCCGGAGAAGTAATGACGTTGTTGTTGGAAAATATCCGGAAAATTTAAATTGTTAATCTATTGTATAATTCAATTAATACCCTTCTCATGCATATTCAAATTAAAAAAACGGGTCCGGCTTTCCTGCTGGTTGTATTTTTTGTTGCCATTGGATTTATATGTCAGGCACAAAAAACTTTAAAGAAAAAAGATTTTAGGAAACTCACGGAGTATTATGAAGAAGCACGTGCAGAATGGGATGTCCCCGGTATGGCCATTGGAATTGTAAAAGATGGGGAAATAGTACTGGCTGAAGGGTTCGGGCAGCAGGATATCAGAAAAGACAGCCCTGTGGATTCTAAAACCATGTTTCCCATCGCATCCAACACCAAAGCGTTTACATCGGCTGCCCTGGCCATTTTGGTAGATGAAGGAAAAATCGCATGGCAGGATAAAGTTGTTGATTATATACCCTGGTTTAAACTTTACGATCCATATGTAAGTGAAAATATGACCATCCGCGACTTGTTGTGCCACCGCAGTGGACTGGCCACTTTCAGCGGGGACCTGTTGTGGTATGGTACAGGTTATTCGAGGGATGAAGTGATTGAACGTGCAAGGTACCTGGAGCCCGTCTATGGATTTCGCGAACATTTTGGTTATTCCAATATCCTGTTCCTTACTGCCGGACAGATCATACCGGCTGTCACCGGTAAAAGTTGGGATGAATTTGTGGAGGCACATTTTTTTAATCCGCTTGGAATGGAACGAACCGTAACAAGCACCAACGATCTTGGAAAATTCAGAAACATTGCTACACCACACACGGATCATCAAATAAATGATTCAGTTACCGAGGTAATTGCAATTCCTTATCTGAACTGGGATAACATTGCTCCGGCAGGTTCTATTATTTCCTGTGTGGATGATGTTTGCCAGTGGTTGATGCTGCAACTTAACCGGGGCATTTATAACGACGATACTATTTTTTCTCAGGCTCGCAGCAGGGAGATGTGGTCGCCCAATACGATTTTAGGGGTAAGTGGTTTTGTTGAACGAAACTGGCCATCAACTTTCTTCAGGGCCTACGGACTGGGATGGCAACTGTCCAATTATCATGGAAGGAAAATCATCAGCCACAGTGGCGGGTATGATGGTATGATATCTTACACCTGCATGGTGCCTGAAGAGGATCTCGGGTTTGTGATCCTAACCAATAAAAATTCGAGTTTGTACTACCCATTGATTTACAAAACGCTCGATTTGTTTTTATCGGACGATGGCAAAGACTGGAGCGAATTTATGCTGGATCTGGTTAACCAGAACTACGAAAGAAGCAAACAAACAAGGAAAGAATGGGAATCACAGCGTATCGAAAATGCACCTCCCTCCCACCCAATCCAAGGTTATACCGGCCTTTACGGTGGTGAATTGTATGGTGACGCCAGGGTTGAGGTGGAGGGTGACCAGTTGACACTTCAGCTATTACCGGCCAAAAAATTTAAAGGCAAACTCACACACTGGCACTTCGATACATTTGAGATCGTTTTCGAAGAATTCCCATCCCTCCCACCCGGAACATGTACATTTATTACCGGACCTGACGGGAATGTTACCGAAATGAAGATTGATGTGCCCAACCCGGATTTTGATTTTACGGAATTGGAGTTTTTGAAGAAGGAGTAAAACTATTGAAGTGAGCTAAAGTACTGAAAGTGAAATCACAGGCACTTAATGCATTCAAAATATTAGGCAGTGAATAGTAACTGGATTTTTTTTTTAGAATTGCACGGTACATTTTTACGGTAGTAGCTCAGCCGGTAGTCCGACAGCCGGCGGATCACAAGTTGAGGTTCGTGGGTTCTTCCATAGGAATGCCCTTGGCAGAACCCCATTTACCGCTCTTGAATTGTCCTGCTGTATTGCCTAACAGTAGGTTTTTTTTCCTACTCATATGATTCACTTTTCAGTAACAATATAGTTTTAAATATGCGCATTGTCTGCCCTGGTGCATTCAGGGAAATATCGAGTCACTTCAGGACAGAAATAAAAAAATACGCTTAACTCCAAATTTTCAATTCCACTCTTTTTTTTGTATCATTGTCATGATTAACCTTTAAAGAAAAACAAACCAAATAATAAAATAAGAATGAAGAAATATAAAAACCTCTGATAAAACCAGAAGAAAACATTGACACAACATACACCGAAAACAATGAATTAATCGCTATATTTGTAAAAAGTATCCAAACTGCAAAAACAAATCAAATAAAACAAAAATAATATGAAACACATTTCAAAATTCCAATATGCCCCATTCCTGATTCCAAAATTCCGATATTCAACATTCCCTTTTCTTTCTTCACTTCGATATTCGATATTCAACATTCGATATTCAATATTCCTTTTTCTTTTTCTCCCTTTCTCTCTTCCCGCCCAGCAGCAATGGACCGAGCCGGTAAACATCTCCAACCTCGGCGGTTACAGCAAGGACCCTGATATGGTGATAGACCACAACGGTGTGATACACGTTGCGTGGAGCTACCGCATTACCCAGACCCACTGGCTGATTATGTACACCAGTTCCAAAGATGATGGTCAAACCTGGACAGAACCTTTAGACCTTTTGCAAAACACCGACCTGTGGATGTCGCAGCCCCACATAGCCTGCGATAGCAAAAATAACCTCTACGTTACCTACACCTACAATACCATTGATTACAACAATATGCTAATAAAAATGCTTATTTACGATGGACACCAGTGGGGAGATTCAATTGTTATATCTGAGGGATTGCCTGGGTCTGATTATAGCAAAGTATTGGTTGACAGGAATGAAAGGGTTTTTGTTTTTTGGGGTTATGCCAGCCAATTTATGTATTACAAGTATAGGGAAAATGGAACTTGGAGCGAATACTACTGCCCTTTCTGCGACTCCATTGATACCTTTGCTTTTTCTGAAGGGCATGTAGTAAGTAACAATTTAATGCATTGGGTTGGTGCTTCACTTTCTGCAAATTATCATGGTGAAAGACCCCAATATTATAAATATAATTTAGCAAACAATTTGTGGACATACCCCGAAATGATTAACAACGACACAATAGTTGTTGATATTGATATTTCACTAAACCATTCCTATGTTCCTGAAACTGCTTATAGGAAAAAGTCAACCATTGCAGTTGGAGTTACTATCGACTCAACAATGCACACAATAAAAGAAGGTAACAACTGGAGCGTCCCTGATCTTGTTGCAGGAACTGATAAACGACAAGTAGGCCAACAAATAGCCATCGACCAAAACAATGATGTGCATGTTGTCGAAATTGAGTATTATAATTCGTCCGATCCGGAAGGGACCCTGGCACATTATCAAAAGGAAAAAGAAATTTGGATTTGTAAGCCAATCGATTCTGCATCGCATATGATAAATTTCCCAAAAATGATATTCTCAGGAAATAATCTTTATGTAGCGTATTATAAAGGAGAGGTAGTGTTTCAGGGGGATATTTGGATATCAAAATATGATATTATTACCAACATCGAAGAATCCAATCAACCAACCAAATTAACAATCTACCCCAACCCGGGCAAGGACAACATTTACATCGAATTTGTGCCATTGGTATCCCATGGGAAAAACAATCAACCCCAACATATCGATATTTCAGTATTTGATATAAAGGGGCAACATATAGTAACACTTGCAAATAAAACATTTCCACCCGGTAAGCAGCGGCTATTATGGAATGGCATGGGAAAAAACGGAAAGGAGGTAAACAACGGCGCCTACATCATACGCCTGAAGTCAGGACGGAACAGCGTATCGCAAACCGTGGAGATCATTAAATAATGTTGAATTATAAGTTATAAATTTTGAATGAAATCATTAT
>JABMQA010000440.1 GCA_013203545.1 Bacteroidota bacterium | reverse complement strand
CTGCAACTATTCCCAGTCCGGCCCATGCTTTTTTCAGGAATGAGCGGCGGGAATTAGAGGACTCAGTGTTTTGCGTTTGGCGTTTTGCGTTAGGCGTTTTAAGTTCTGACATTTTCTCTATTCCAATTAATCTAAAAAACCAATTTCATTCCCTCACCCCTATAAAAGGTCCCGATCAACATCAATATTAAATAAGAAATGGTAAACAACGTGAATAGTGCAAGAACCAGGTCGATTTTTCGGTTACTCAATTTCTTTTTGATTAAAAACACAAACGACCATGTTAATAGTGCGAGGACTGCAAACGGGATAAGTCCTTCACTTACCAGCGGGTGCAGCAAAGTGAGACGTTCCTGAAAGTGCAGTACATATTCATCAAGTATAACAAGCAACGGCGTTACGATCAATCCGGTTAAGGACGACCAAAGGATGATTTTTATAAATGAATTTTCTGTAAAATCTGATTTATTTTCAACCATCCTGTACTTCAGGAAGGGGATATATACAACACCGGTGAGTAGCAACAGAGGAATTACAACCACAGCAAAGAAAGGATGAAAGTGTAGTATCAACTCCTGAATTCCCTGGAAGTACCAGGGTGATTTGGCCGGGTTGGGACTAAAAGCCGGGTTGGCTTTATCTAGCAATGGTGCATCAAACAGCAGGCTAAACAATAAAATAAATGCCAGCAATACCAGCGCTGCCACGCCTTCACGCAGAAAGAGGCTGGGGTAGGAGTTGATGAGTTGAATGTCTTCAGGTTTCGAATTTCCACTCAATTTTACGCCTCCGGCCTTTCGTACCTTCCAAAAATGAACAACCATCAGAATTACAAGCGTAACAGGCAAAACAGCAGTATGGAAGGTATAGAAATTACGCAGGGTAGCTTCACCAACATCCGGCCCGCCACGTATCATGGTTTTTAGCCATTCGCCAATTAAAGGAACATAATCGAGCATGCTGGTACTTACCGTTACAGCCCAATACGACAGTTGATCCCATGGAAGCAGGTATCCTGTAAAGTTGATAAATATAAGCCCTAAAAAGAGGCAGATTCCAATAATCCAGTTCCACTGACGTGGTGGCAAAAATGCCCCGGAAAGGAATGCCCTTAAAAGATGCAGGAATGAGGCGATGATCATGAACATGCCGCTCCAGTGGTGTATGTTTCTAACTATCTGGCCGAAAACAATATGATCCTGCATGAATACAATGGATTGAAAAGCTTTTGGGGTGCTTGGTTCATATTGAAACCTGAGAAGAATACCTGTAAATATCTGCAGGATAAATAGTACTAAAGCCATTCCACCCAAACCCCAGGTATTTGTAAATTTTATTGCAGCCTTTGGTATCCTTTCCGGGTGAATATTCAGGATTATATTTTTCAGCCGTCTTTTCCGGTTTTTATTGTTGCCAAAGGGCGGGTTAATATCTGCTTCAGTATTGGCTGTCATTGACGGATAAAAGTACTTGAAAAATTAAATTGAAAAAAAATTGTGGAAATTTGTAATGGGAATAAATAGTGAAGGCGGAGCTATTTGTTATTCGTTTCGATGATGTAGAGAATTTTTTGGATGGCATCCGAATATTTTAACCATTTCTTGCTGTTAACCGAATAGGACATGATGTCAATATCCGTTTCGATGGAAATTGTAGGTGCCTGGTTGTGATTAAAAATGATTTTCAGCTCATTAAATCCGAAGGTAGCAGAAAACCTGTGCCCCCATTTTTTTTTATTAAAATCAATATAGATTTTCGTTGTTGAATCTGTCAGCATGTAATCGTCAGTATGGAAACTTATTATCGAAGCAGGTTTCGGATCTTTAGCAAAATAGGTGAAATTCAATGTTGCGGAATCCTTCCCGCTGAGGTAGGTGATATCGAATTCCAGGGATGATTTGTCGTTGGTATTTGAATATGCATTAAAAGGATGGATAAAAAACAAATCACCACCTTCCTGTACGTGTTGCATATAATATTTGTCCAGCTTCTGGGCATTTAATTGCATGCTCCATGTTCCGAGTAAGATCAGTATCAGTGCTATATTTGGGAATGTAGTTTTCATTTAAGGATATGTGTTTTTAGATTTTGCTTAAACTTGATTAGCCCCGATAAATTTCAGACAGTCCACGTGATACATAACTGGTCGGAATGCGATTTAGTAAAATTCATTTGAAAACATAACCCTGACAGAGCTCTGATTGAAGTTATTCTAAATGCAGAAATCTGTCAGGGTTTAATATAATAAATGATGATGGCTGTAAAAATGACTGAGAATATCACCACCATCATTTTGCTGCATTATTCACCATATACTACAGTAGTGAACGTAGCAATAATACCAAGGATACCGGTGGCTTCATAATCCACATGATGGATCTTGGTGATGCCGGCTGATTTTGCCGCAGCTTCAATACTTGCATCGCCGGTAGCCACAAGGCCTAATATCGACTGCATTTTAGCAGTTCCCACTTTGGTGGAGCCGGTATTGCCGGTAACTGCAATGGGGGCTTTAACATCAGTGTAAATGAAACCTGTAACAGGCGCAGCGACAAAAGCACAGCTTGATAAAAAGCCGGCAATGATAATTAATGCAAAAAGTTTTCTCATAATACGTTGGGTTTTTTGTTAATAATTAAGTGAAAAACGTCTTTTACTATTTACTGCAAAAATGAACAATAATTTCGACTTATCATAACTGAAAAGCATAAATTTGCTTTAAATTCAATAAATGAAAACTTTTAGGAATGAATATCCGGATCAAATCTGAAACAAAACAAGATTACCGCTCGATTACATTGATTAATGATGATGCCTTTGGACAGAAAACAGAAGGTATCCTGATCAATAGCCTCAGGATGCTGGAGGGGTATAACCCGCAACTGTCGCTGATTGCTTTCGCGGATCAAACACCGGTTGGGCATATCTTATTTTTTCCGGTCAAGATACAAACCGCAACCGCATCATATGAATGCCTTTCGCTTGCTCCCATTGCGGTTATATCTGAATTTCAGAAGGAGGGTATTGGTGGCCGTCTTATTAAGCATGGACTTAAAAAGGCCGGGGAACTGGGTTACGATTCGGTGTTTGTTCTGGGGCATCCCGGATATTATCCCAGATTTGGCTTTGAAAAGGCAAATACATGGGGTATAGGATGCCCCTGGGAGGTACCGGATGAGGCATGGATGGCGATTGAACTTATAGCGGGCAGTTTAAAAGGTAAACAGGGAATGGTTGTTTTCCCTACTGAATATGACGAGGCGGTATAAATGTAAAGTCATCTCCTGGATCCTCCATTAGTGACTACCAAATATAGAGGGAACATTCAGAAGATGACAAAAAATATTTTACTAATTTTCGATGCGTCTGTACGGATATCAATAATGTAGATTCCGCCTGGCTGCGTTACAGATAACATCTGTGTCTCAATTCCCGAAAGAACTGATCTGGATAGGGCCTGCCCTGTAATATTTATCAGGCTGAGTTCACCGCTTTCGCCATCGGGATTATGGATATAAATATTTCCATCAGTATAGCTGCAGATGATTTTTGTGTGAGGCGTGATTTCGCCCATTGCAGTAGCATCTTTAAAATGCAGGTAATACCTTCCGGTCCCACTCTGGCTGATGGATGCAAAATAGGTAGCCTGCATTAAATTGGTAAGTGTGTTTTCCATTCTGTCTTCGAGTACGATGCTGCTGCCATCCAGGTTTTCCTGGTAAAGCGAAAATTCGTAAACGGCAGGTGCTGACACATCCAGACCAACAGGAACCATATGCTTCGATATTTTGACCGGGGAGGGTCTGCATGGTGAAATCTTTATTTATAAACCATCGGCGAAGAAGCTATAATTTCTTTGTGAAATTAGGTAAAATCAGATTTCTTAATATGGTTGACATGTAACGAAAAAACCTGTTAAGCAAGATGCTTAACAGGTTTTTACAAGGTTTTTCCTTTTTCAAAGATTTAACCCGGCATACTGAAATAAAAACGTTCACGGATAATTTGCCCGTCCTGCCATTTCTGTACGGCAACCTGTTCCGTTTTCATCCGGGTTCCATCTTTAAATGATGCGTCCATCCATGTTTCAACCATCGTTACGCCTTCTTCCTCGTTGGAGGTGAAAGCAGTTACCCCTCCATCATGCATCTTGTCAAGGCTGGCAAAGAATTTCTGCTCAAACTCCCTGTTATAGGCCTTACCTGTGCGTACATCGCGGGTAGCCTCAATCATCACTACATCGTTGTGGTAATACTTTTCGAATGCTTCCATCATATTGCCCTCACCAATCATCCGGTAAAGATCTTTAGCTAAATCTAAGTAACTCATAATTATTTTTATTTAAAATCAATTTAAATAAAACAGCCTTGTTCCGATTTGGTTCATATAGTAAGAGGCGAGCATTGATTATATTTAATTAAAAAAAGTTTAAATTGAACAGTTTATCCAAAAAGCATATTTAACTTCACTGTCCAAATAATTTAATACTGAAAGCAGTGGCTTTTAACCCATATTCAGGGTTCCGATCAAAAATACAGCCAGTGCTTCCGCGAAAATGGACTGTTGTAGCATGCCCGGTATCATGTGAGAAGGTGGTTTTAAAAAAATGGCCGGTTGAATTTCAACCGGCCAGTAAGTATTGTTACTTCGCTCTATTATTGAAGTTTCAATGTAATGGTAAAAGTATAGCTGACAGGGCCTCCTCCAAAATCTTCAACTATAGTATAGGTTCCAACAAAAGTTGATTCATTGAGTGTGCCAATAGTCATGGATGTTGGGTCCTCACCAGGATAGCTCATTGTTACAGTTTTATTATCCGCACTGAGCACCCACGAACCATCAGTTGTGGTTTGGGGGTCATCCGGATCACATTTGGTTGCACCTTCGTCATCAGTAATGGTTCCATCTGCATTAAAACGTGTAAGGTCATCTTTCTCACAGGCATCCAGAAACGCGTAAAAGTCAGTTATAACCGTACCACCGAAATCAATGCCCGGATCTATGGTTCCAGCTGTCATTTTCCAAAATCCCGCAGTAAGATAATCTTTAGCTGTTTTTGGGCTATCTTCATCTTTTTTACATGCTGTAAATGTAAGCAAGGTTACAAATAGCAACATTCCGATTGTTTTTAAATTATTTTTCATGATAATTGTTAAATTTTTATTGTGAAAATTAAGTTTGCAAAGCTATATGTCTTTTGTTCACCTACGGTTTTTTTATGGAATTTTAAT
>JABMQA010000439.1 GCA_013203545.1 Bacteroidota bacterium | reverse complement strand
CCCAATAATGCAGAATTTTCAGAGTGGGCCGATTCCATTAAAATCTTCCGCCAAAAACAAGGCATTACAACAATGGTTGTAACCCTCGAAGAAATCGGAACAAACACTGTAAGCGGACTCGAAACTTATTTCAACAATGCTTACAATAACTGGGATGTCCCCCCTGCAGCCGTTCTGTTGCTTGCCGATTACGGAAGTGATGCTGCCAATACAATCACATCACCCATCTGGGACGGGTATTGTGTTTCCGACAACATTTTTTCGGATGTTACCGGCAACAGCATGCCCGATATGATTTTTGCAAGGATGACAGCCAACAACTTCGAACAGCTGGAAACCATGGTGACCAAATTTTTGCGTTACGAACAAAGCCCACCCACCGATCCGGGTTTTTACAACCACCCGGTTACTGCCCTTGGATGGCAAACTGAGCGCTGGTTCCAGATCTGCTCCGAAGTAGTTGGTGGCTTCTGGCGCAGCATGGGGAAAGATCCGGTACGTGTGAATGCCATTTATCAGGGTACGCCCGGCACAATATGGTCTTCTGCTCAAAACACAAATACCGTTGTGAATTATTTTGGGCCAAACGGATTGAATTACATACCTCAAACACCAGCAGAACTTGGTGGCTGGAGTGGCGGCACACCAGAAATGGTGAATGATGCGCTCAATAACGGCGCCTTCATGCTTCAGCACCGCGACCACGGATATGAACAAGGCTGGGGAGAGCCGGATTACAGCAGCTCCGATATCAACGGACTGCACAACACTGATCTTTCGTTTATTTTTTCAGTGAATTGCCTTACAGGTAAATACAACCTTGGCAGTGAATGTTTTACCGAAAAATTCCACCGTTACAAGTACAATGGTGAAAATGCAGGTGCACTGGGTTTAATTGCTGCATCCGAGGTTTCGTATTCATTTGTAAACGATGTGTATGTATGGGGTTTGTATGATAATATGTGGCCCGACTTTATGCCGGCTTACGGTATGCCTGTTGACGAGCGTGGCCTTTTGCCTGCCTTCGGAAATGCTGCCGGAAAGTATTTCCTCCAACAGAGTAACTGGCCTTACAACACGGGCAACAAAGAGGTGACCTACAACCTGTTCCACCATCACGGTGATGCCTTTACAACCGTTTATTCAGAAGTGCCTCAAGCGCTGAATGTTAGTCATGATCAGGTGCTTATCGCCGGTGAAACTTCATTCTCAGTACAGGCCGATGCCGGTTCGTTCATCTGTCTCACTTTGGATGGTGAAATTATCGGGACGGCTGAAAGTAATGGATTCATCGTTGCAATACCAATCGAACCGCAGGCCCCTCAAACTACAATGGTGGTTACAATAACCAAACAAAACTACTATCGCTATGAGCAGGAAGTTGGCGTTATCCCCCCAACCGGAAGCTATGTGATCTATAATTCATTTGAAATTGATGATACCGAAGGTGGCAATGGCAACGGCAAGATGGATTATGGTGAGACCATCAAACTCAACATGACCCTTGAAAACGTAGGTGTTGAACAGGCTGAAAACATTACTGCCACACTAAGCAGCACCAATGAGTATATTACCATTACCAACCCGGGCGCTCAATACGGAAATATTGACCCGGGCACAATGGTTACGGTTGACGGCGCTTTCGAGATCACGGTAGCTGAAAACATTCCCGACCTGATGAATGTGAATTGCACAATTACTGCTACTGATGGCACCGACAGTTGGACCAGCTATTTTATAATTCAGTCGCACGCTCCTGTATTTGAAATCGGTGATGTGATAATTTCCGATGCTGATGGGAACAATGATGGAATCTGGGATCCGGGCGAGACTGTTGACATCAAAATTGAAACACGAAATATTGGTACAGGCGATGCCTACGAGGTGAGCAGTATGATCAACTCATCAAATCCATTTATAAAACTTAACAGCACCTCATTCGATGTTGGAATGGTGCCTTGTTCAGGTATGGAATATGCTATCTTTAACATCTCACTGCATCCTGAAGCTGTAGTAGGATCGTTTATTGATGTGGATTTTGAGGCCACCTGCGCCATGTACAATATTGCCAAAACCCTGATGATAAAGGTTGGAATAGTTCTCGAAGATTTTGAAACCGGTGACCTCTCAAAATTCGAATGGGTAACCCCAGGCAGTCAGCCCTGGACCATTGAAGAGACCGTTGTTTATGAAGGTAATTACGGCATGCGGTCCGGGGCAGTAAATACTGGCCAGATGTGTATCCTTGGTGTTGAGATGGATGTGATGCAGGATGATATCATTTCATTTTACAGAAAAGTAAGTACCGAAGAAGGTGCCGGCTTTCTCAGGTTTTATGTTGATGGCGGCATGCAGATGGAATGGTCGGGTGAACTGGATTGGGAAGAAGTGACTTTTCCGGTACCTGCAGGATCACACAACCTTATCTGGATATTTAGAAAAGACAATTCCGGTGTGGGTGGTGAAGATTGTGCCTGGGTTGATTACATCGAATTCCCTTCCCTTGTGGATGAAGCAATACACGCTTTCGCCGGATGGGATGCTGAAGTTTGTGAAGGAAACACTTTTGCCACCATGGCTTCAGCACAGAATTATGAGACCCTGTTATGGGAAACATCAGGTACCGGAACTTTTGACGATAATTCCATAATCGATGCTGTATATACACCAAGTGGTGATGATGTTTCAGCTGGAATGGTATCACTAACCCTTACTGCTTATGGAAATGGTGAAGAAGAGAGCAGTGAAATGACACTTGGGTTTATCGCGTTTCCGGAACAATGTCCGGTACCTGAGGGAGAAACTTCACTCTGCATCAACCCCGGAACAACATCCTACACTACAATTGGTGTAGCATCAGCCAACAACTATACATGGAACCTTAATCCCGTAGAGGCCGGCTTACTTGCCTATAACGGGATGGAGGCAACGGTAGAATGGGCAGAAACCTTTGTTGGTGAAGTATCATTAGCAGTTATGGGAACAAACGATTGTGGCGATGGCGAATGGTCGGTTCCACTTGAGGTTACGATTTTAACCATACCGGAAGCCGCACCCATACCTGTGGGTGAAACTGATGTATGTGAGGGCGAACAGGAGGTTCAATATACAACGGATGCCGTTGTAAATGCCGAAGAATATGTATGGGAAATCAGCCCTTCAGAAGCCGGCACATTAAGCGCCAACGGCCTGATGGTATTGGTTAACTGGGCCGATGGATTTAGTGGCGATGCTTCATTGCAGGTAATGGCTAAAAATATTTGTGGTGATGGCGCATGGTCAGCCCCACTTGAGATTACAATTACAGCAGTCCCGGATGCAGCATCAATTCCTGTGGGCGAGGCTGAGGTGTGTGAAGGCGAGCAGGAAGTTCAATATACCACTGATGCCATAGTAAATGCCGAATCATATGTTTGGGAACTTATCCCAGTAGAAGCTGGTACGCTGACGCCTGATGGATTAACTGCCAGCGTAAACTGGGGCGAGGGATTTAGCGGTGATGCCTCATTGCAGGTAATGGCCCACAATATGTGCGGTGATGGTGCACCATCTGATATCCTGACAATAAGTGTAATGCCAAAACCTGCAGTTGCCGGTACGATAACAGGAAAAGATAAAACATGTTCCGGACTGGAAGATACCTATAACGTAGGCGAAATTGCAAATGCCGAACAATATGAGTGGATGATTATGCCCTTAGAGGCCGGCACTTTCTCCCAAATCATGAACGAATATACCATTACATGGAATGAAAGCTGGGAAGGGGATGCTTCTATTGTAGTGCGTGGATTGAACGAATGTGGAAATGGCGAGTGGTCACAGGAATTTAGTGTATTGGTGGAGGACTGCACCGGAATTGGCGACATGCTCAACAGTGCATTTGCATTGTTCCCCAATCCAAATGATGGCTCATTCACCATTGAACTCAATGCATATGAAAATATAGATATCATGATCATTAAGACGCTTGGTGGAATTGTTTACCAGGAAAATGGCGTGGAGATAAACGGCGCATTGAATCATAGGATCAATACAACAAACCTTTCCGATGGAATTTATTACTTGTTTGTCCGCGGTAAAAACCTTAATATTACTGAAAAGATTATAATTAACAGGTAGTTAATTAACAATTAGCTGATATGGAAACGGATTCATGAATACCCCTGCAAATAGCAGATTCATGAATCCGTTTTTTTTAGCTTTAGCCTGAATACCTCAGCTTAGCATTTTAATTCTATTTTTCTTCTTTTTTGTCTTCCTCTATGATGTAAAATACTGTTTCCTCATCCTTTTTCATCTTGTAGTGCTCCCGCGCATATTTTTCAACACTGTTGATGTCGGTTTTTAACGCATGGAGTTGAATGCTATCACTGATAATCTCCTGTTGATAATAATGTTCCTGCCGTTGAACCTCCTTTAACTCTTCGGATAATTTGTATTGATTGATCCAGTTGTTCTGGTCAAAAAATAACATCCAAACCACAAAAACTGCAATAACAATTACAATGCGGTTCAGAAAACTGTTTTTACGATTTTTAACCATGATTTTTTATTGTGGTTTTTACAAAAGTAGTAACTTTTGGTATCTTTCATTTATGGATAAAAGAATTTAATAATACGAACTGTGAAATGAATTATAAACCACCATCAAAGTAAGTGGATTTCTAAACTACATTTAACAAGTGCCCCCAAAAGACCTGCCCCTACAATAATTATTTATCGTGCTGAATTTTTGTTAGTTACAAAATTACACCCACTTTCAAAACAACAATACTTTTAATTATATGTAAATATTCAAATGCTTTAACTAATTTTAGCGCCACTTTCTAAATTTTTTTACAAAGGAGAAATGCTAATAAATTTTACGAATCAATTAATAAAATCACTAAAAAAGGAGAAAAAATGACTTTAAACTATGTAACTAAAAGCAGTTTTTTAACAATCTTAACTGCTCTCTTGTTCACTACCTTTAGCCTGCAGGCTCAAACCTACAACTATTCTGATAATTGGGGGAAAGCAGGTTACACACTCGAAAATCTAAGCAGATCTAATGTTACGATCAGTTACTCCATTGAGGAAATTAGTTTGGAGGTAAATAAGGTAAATGGTATGGATATGCAAAACATTATCCTGCCAGGTAATATTCTCCCGAATGATGAAGGTGCCCCTGATTTACCAGGTACCAGTCGTTTCGTTGCAATTCCAAATGGATCAAAAGCCGTTTTAAATGTCCTGGAATATCGCAAGGAAACATTTCAGAATATCGAGATGGCCCCTGCTCCACGTATTCCCCTTGATACCGACAAGGGACCCTTACATTATGAGAAAAACGCCAAAATCTATACTGAAGATGCTTTCTATCCGGCAAACCCATTCAGGATTTCGGAAATTACCGAAATTCGTGGTGTAAATGCTGTAATTTTTGGGATTACACCCTTTCAGTACAACCCGGTTACCAAAGAGCTGATTGTTTATCGTGACGTGAAAGTTGAAATTATCTTCGAAGGCGGAACCGGTGAATTTGGCACCGATCGCCTCCGTAGCCGT
>JABMQA010000438.1 GCA_013203545.1 Bacteroidota bacterium | reverse complement strand
GTCCACCCCTGATCATAAGCGTAGATACGGTGATTGATGCCCAGCGTAACCTGGCTTAATCCGCTCAGGTCAAGCATAGGTGTAACGAGGCTGGCATTTCGGGCCATATCAGCAAAATAATAGATGAATGTGTGCGAGAATGGATTGGTAGCAAAGTTCCATCCTTCTCCTGTGTTTATAACATTCTGCCATCCATCGGGCAGCGCTCCGCCATCGAAACCTTCAAACCATAAATAATCAACAGAACGATTAGGAATAACATTATTAAAGGCTTTTTTAGCCGAATTTAAGTTCGACATTTTGTTTGTGAACGGATTCGCCTCTTGTCCAAAGGTAAAACTTGTAATGAGTAATGCCAATGAAAACATCTTAGCTCGAGAAAGTAAAGTAAATTTCATATATTAATAATTTTGGTTAAAAACTTTGTAGCTTTATTATTTGCAAAGATATTAAGCAATGTTTCAACATGTAGTCAGTGCCAGTTGGTATTTTGCAATTAAATATTACTAAGTGCCAGCACGTATTTTTTGCAAAAACAGTATAAAGTGAGTTTTTAGACTCGATATTTGTAGTTTTGTACTTTCATATTGAATGACGAAAACGTATTCCAACATAGACTAAGTCAATATTTATGCACTACGATTTTAAAACCGGAAGAGCGCAAAGCAAGCTAGTGTATTTTTTTTTAAAGAGGGTGATTAATATAAGGAGGATGCACATGATTCTTGTATCGGTATTGCTGCTGATACATTTAACTTTCTTGATTGCTTCAGCTTCAGCCTCTGATCAGGATTCAAGCAGGTTTAATCCGGACTTTCCCCCAAACAATAAAATAGCATTAGATACATGTGTTATTTTCGAGAGCTTATTTCAACAAAGCCTGTCGCTGCTCTATAACAATCCCGACAGCGCAAGGCTGATTATTTTAGAGGCCTTTTCATCTGATTTATTTGAAAACCAAGTACAGAAGGTAAGATCGTTAAACTTATTGGGGGCAACCCATCACCTTGAGGCAAATTACATCAAGGCTTTGGATTATTTTTATCAGGCACTACCTCTTGCAGTTGATCTGAAAGACAATAAACGCATTGCAGATATTTATAACAATGTAGGAAACGTAAATCTTAAGATCGGGAACTACAAAGAAGCGCTTACTTCATTTCTGAATGCCAATAAATATTACGATGATTTGGGTCTTATCGAAAGCGAAGCCAGCGTTTTAAATAACATCGGGCTGCTATATATGGACATCAATAATTTTGAAAAAGCACGCCTTCATTTCAGACAGGCATATCAAAGATTTGAAATCAAAGACGACAGCATCGGTATGGCTGCCACCCTTAGCAATATCGGAACCCTGTTTTCAAACAATGAAAATTTTGATTCGGCTTTTTTTTACATCAACCAGGCTATTGATATTAACACCAGAAACGATAACAAATATGGATTATGCATTGCTCTACAGGCAAAAGCAAATGCCTATTTTTCAAATGACCGTTACAACAAAGCCATCGAATACTACCTTAGGAGTAAATTAGTTGCCGAACTGATCAAACATGCCTACCAACAAGCCTATACGTATATAGGCCTTGCAAATTCATACCTTAAAACAGGCAAAACCAACGAGGCCCTTCAACATGCCGGCAAAGCCCTGAACATTGCCATAGAAATAAACAACAACAGAATCAAGCAGGAAACCAATGAAGTTTTTTCAGAGATCTATGAACAAACGGGAAGTTTTAAAAAAGCATTGGAACATTACCGCGCTTCCATCGCCTTAAAAGAAGAATTGATCAACCAAACCAAATTGCACCAGATTTACAACCTCGAGATTGAGCAACTGAGCCTGGCAAGGGAGATTCAGAAGCTCGAAATACTAAGGCAGGAACTTTTACTGAGCAAAAAAACACCATCATCATATTCATTGTCATAGCCTTTATCCTGATCCTTGCAGGAATCTACCTGTCGTATTTGAATTATAACCATCGCCGAAACGCCAACCTGCAAAAAACCATTTTAAACCTCACCGAAAAAAAATCCCGGGCTGCCGTTGAAGCCGAAATCCAGGAACGTAAACGCATAGGCCAGGAGTTACATGATGGCCTGGGGCAGATGCTATCGGTGGCAAGGCTCAACATTAGCGTATTGCAACAAAAAGCATTTCTTTCGGAACAACGCAAAAAGGAATTGCTGGGTGCTGCTATTCATAGCGTGGACCAGGCCTTTTACGAACTGCGCGATATTTCCCACAATCTGACGCCATCAGCTCTCACCGAAAAAGGTTTTGCCGGCGCCCTGAAGGAACTGGCTGACCAGATCAACCAAAGCAAACATATTAAAGTTCAACTCGAAATGTACGGCCTCAACGGTGCGCTGGACGGGATTATCGAAAACGCACTCTACCGGGCTGTACAGGAACTGCTTAACAATGCCATCAAACACGCCCATGCCACCACCTTTTTTCTACAGATCATCAAAAGCGACAACGAAATTACCCTGATGGTAGAAGACAATGGTAAGGGCTTCGACATGGACAATACTTTCAGTATGCCAGGTGGTGGATTATACAATCTGCGCTCGCGTGTGGAAAACCTTAATGGTAATATCTTTATTGATGCCATGAAAGACCGGGGCACCATCGTAACCATTGTTATTTCTTTGATAAAGACTGAATTAAAAAAAACCTGAATATGTCCGGAAAAGCCATTCAAGTATTTGTTGTGGATGATCACCAGCTTATCATCGACGGTTTGAAATCGATACTGCAGGATGAAGAGGAGGTGACCTTTGTTGGAGGCGCCAATAACATGCAGGGAACACTGGAATTTTTAAGCCAAAATTCGGTAGATGTGGCACTGGTTGATATCAGTATGCCGGAGCACTCCGGTATTGAGGTCACCAAAAAGATCAAGGAATTGTATCCCCGGGTCCAGGTGTTGGCCCTCACCATGCATGAAGACATCAATATGATCACCAGGATGATTGATGCCGGGGCGTCGGGCTACCTCCTCAAACGCACCAATATGAACGAAGTGCTTGAAGCCATCCGGGTTGTGGCAGCAAACGAAAAATACCTCGGCCGTGAAGTACAGGCCATTATGATGGAAAATCTCACCCACAGGGATCTCGAAACTATCGTCCACCCCAATGCGCCGGCAGCGCTCACAACCCGGGAGAAAGAAATCCTAAACCTTGTGGCCCGTGAGTTCAGCAACGAAAAGATCGCCGAAAAACTCTTCATCAGCGAACGTACCGTAGAAACACACCGCCGCAATATCTTTACAAAAACCAATACTAAATCCATCGTCGGGCTGATCAAATATGCCATCAGGAACAAGCTAATCAGTCAGGAGAATGAGGAGGAAGCCCAGGTTCGTTAATGCATACTTGCACCTGATAGCTATGAATGGAGAAGTTGGGAATAAGTAGAAAGTAGTATTATAGATCCCAAAGGCTTCTTCCTTCAAGATTTGATACCCTTTTTTATTTTTCTTGCCCATTCAGAAGAACTAATTTGTGGCCGGGTGAACAAAAATAAATTATACGAATTTCTGTCATTAATTCCTTCCCAAAAAAGCTGTAACCAAACCATAAAATTCATCCGGTTTTTCGGCGTGCAGCCAGTGCCCGGCGCCCTCGATGGTTTTGATATCGGCTTTTGGAAAGCTTCTGTATATCCGGTCAAAATCATCATACTTTACATATTCGGAATTGCCACCACGGATGAACAATGCTGGCTTTTCAAAAAGCTTATCTGAGCGGATTCCTTCAAAAACTTCATCCATGTTCAGATTGATGGCTTCAAGGTTGAGCCGCCAGGCAAACTGGCCACTTCGTTCACGGCGATACAGGTTTTTCATAGCGAACTGCCGGATCCTATTTTCCGGTATTCCGCTTAATAACTGCGCTTCGATGTCATCGCGTGAAGTCGCTTTATTAAAATCAACCGAAAGCATTGCGTCAATCATGTTGAGGTGCCTGTATCGGCGGTCGTAGGTGCGCATACTTATATCGGCGACAATCAGGGCTTTTAACATATCCGGGTTTTCGAGTGCAAAATGCATGGCAACCTTTCCA
This sequence comes from Bacteroidota bacterium, assembly GCA_013203545.1. GTDB lineage: Bacteria > Bacteroidota > Bacteroidia > Bacteroidales > 4484-276 > JABMQA01. Next base: position 5,160 of record JABMQA010000438.1, on the reverse strand, counting down.
CCCATGGAATGTCCCAAAATAATGGGGTCTTCAATTTCATGTTGGTCGATGAAATCATATAGGTCGGAACAAAGCGCATAATAATTAAAAGCAGGGTCGTGTGGCGACTGTCCATGGTTTCGCTGATCCGGGATAAATACCTCGTAACGATCTGCCATTTGACGGGCAAACGACACCCAGTTATCGGAAATCCCGAATACACCGTGAAGGATGATCAAAGGTTTGCCCGCACCATAATGCCTGTAGAATAGTTCCATGAGTTTTGGTTGACAAGATAGGTTAATCCACCAATACTAATTTTGTGATGTGTCGGCTTTTTGCTGTTTCAATAACCAGAAAATAGATCCCACGCTTTAGATCAACAGGCGACCAAACAACCTGGTGTGTCCCGGCGGCTTTTTGGCCATCAATTAAAGTTTGGATCAAATTCCCTGATCCGTCATATACCCGGAGTAAAACCCGGGATTGATCCCCTAATTTAAATTCGATGGTAGTAGAGGATGTAAAGGGATTGGGGCTGTTGCCAAGCACTGGAATTTGAATGTCAGCAGTTTTATCAGCTACAGAAGCGGACGACATCGGTGGACTTCCGGCATTTACCCATGCTGTATAAATCAACTCGGCAAGTGCGTGTGAGGAATTTTTGAACAGGGGAATGGTAAAGTTTTTTGATTTTTCCCACAATGCTTCCTTATATGCCGACGAATGGGTGTTGGAAGAAACACTCTGTGCATAATCATCGGCAAAAATTACCGAATCAACGTACGCATAATTATTATACAAATAACTAAACACATATTCGCCGACATTGGGAATTACAATGATTTCCTGCCCGGAATAATTAAACTGTGAAATATAACCATTGATCATGGTGGATTCATACCTCGAATGGATCCCTTCATTTCCTGTATATTGCCCGTTGTAATTCCTGGTGATATGAAGTGGCATGTGCCCGTCGCCAATATAGTGACCGAGGTCGGCAGCAAAAAGAACGGCTTTGTTCCAGTCATTGCGAAGAAAACAGTTCTTTAGGGAGTCATAAGCAATAATTGTTGCCCATGGTAAGATGCCCTGGTCCAGCACAAAATTGATCCCATACAAATTTATTACCGAATCAAAAGTTTGCGGAATTCTGCCAGTAACATTAAACGCAGGATAGTTGTCGATATCAATATAGTGTTTGGGTGCTTCGGTGGGATCGGTATATTTCCGGTCATCAGCATCCGATCCATGTGTTGCCAGCGTATTTACCCAGGCATTAAACTGATCCATATCCTGGTTAAAGGACAATGATGCATCATGATTGATTTTAAAATGCCCGGTGTAGCCCCAACCGGATAAGATCAATACAAGAAAAAGCAAAAAAAACGTTCCTGAAACTTGTTGAATAAATCGCATTAAATTATTTTTAGCAATGAACTTGCAAAGGTAGGAAGAAATATCCACAATGAATCTCCCCATACAAGCATCTGGGAATTTATCCTTTCTCCGCCGGCGTATTAAAACTCAACCATAATCCCAATGGTGGGTAAGATTGTACCTGATGTTGTTTGCAATTCCCTGAGCAGGTACATCTGTTCGGCAGGAGGCGCCTCCGGGTTGATGATAACAGGCTGCCCCTGGTCATTCAGTTCCCTGATGTAAACGGGCGCGTTTTCTGATTGGAAGTTATACAGATTTTGAATATCCACATAAATCATCAGGGACCACCGGTCGAAAAAATATTGTTTGTCCACACGCACATCGAGCTGATGAAATGAACCGAGCCTGAGGGTGTTGAAGCTGTCGTAATCGAGGTAAGGCCCGCCCTGTGCATTCCATGCCTCCACCAGGCTCGATTTTTCAACATCATAGGGTGTATAAGGCGCGCCGCCGACAAAACGCCACTTTCCACCCACATCCCAGTTTCTTTTGAGTTTTCGCATTACCGTCAGGTTGAGAATATGCTTGTTGTCCCACGCCGCAGGAATGTATTCCCCGGTTTTATCTTCGAATTTACTTCTGACAAATGTGTATGACAAAATGGTATTGAAGCCCAAAATATCCGTATCACGGGCAAATACTTCAAACCCCCAGGCCTGTCCTTTGTCGGTAGAAACCACCTCTTCATTCCCAAAAACCCCGAAATCGGCACCTTTGCTTGCTATGCTCACCGAGTCGGGTACAGAGAAGGGGTAGTTGTTGTAAAATTTATAAAAGCCCTCCATGGTAACTTTTGATTCCTCGTTGGGATGGTATTCCAAACCAGCTACAACATGGTCAGCGCGAATATATTTCAATCCGTTTTGCTTGTTCACGTATGTCCCTGTATTATCAGTAAATCCAAACGTTGTATAGGGTGGGCGCTGATAATACCGGCCAATATTGCCATTTATAAACCAATTTTCGATGAGGGCATAGGATGCTGAAAGCCGGGGCGAAAACTGCTCAAACAAATTTGTCATCGAAGAGGAGTAGTCGTTGGCATCCATGCGGATTCCCAGCGAAAGGTTAAGCCGCTCGTTGAAAAACCCCTTACTAATCTGCCCGAACATCTTCCAACTCCACAAGTTCAGATCGGCAATTCTATTGAAATCCTGAAGTTGACCGTCGATAAACTGCTGTTGAAATGTATTGTCGGTATATTTTGAAAGCTGTAATCCGGCGCCATAATTATAGTTCCACCCCGATTTGTTACCTGAAAATTCATAACGCAACTTGTTTTCGGTTTCTGTTGAATTGTAATCCAGCACCTTCAGGGTATCTACTTCGACATTGTCCTGGTATTTATAGGCTTTGTTGTTCAATTGGTTTCTGCTGAGTACCACGGTGTGAAATCCGTTTTTTGAGAAGTGACGGTAAACGGCACCAACCGTATAGCTTTTTTGTTTGTTCTCAGGAAGGTATCCAAGAATATACTGCTGCTCTTCATCGGGATTTTTTATACCTGTATTCAGCTTGTTGTTGTCGATGGCTCCCAATCCTATTAATGTTAACTGGTTCTTTTTATCGATGTTCCATTTGTATTTAAACTGCAGGTCGTTGTAGGTAGGTAAAAATGGCAGGCCGATCACATCAAACAGAAACTGGAGGTATGATCTCCTTACGGAAAAAATAAGTCCCGAATTTGCGGAAACAGGCCCATTGGCCGTAAAACCCAGGTCGGTAGCACCAAGTGTAGCCCTAAAATTCCATTTATCCTTATTGGGCTCGATCATCCTGAAGTCGATAACGGAACTGAGTGCATTGCCTTTATCTGCCGGGAACGCGCCGGAATAAAAATTCACTTCCCTGATAAAATCCACGTTGATAATGCCCACGGGGCCTCCCGAGGCACCCTGTGTTGAAAAATGATTGATGATGGGAATTTCGATCCCATCGAGATAAAATGAGTTTTCGCTGGGGCCGCCACCACGAACAATTACATCGTTGCGTTGTGTCGGAGTAACTGCCACTCCTGGTAGCGACTGAATTACCTTTGAAATGTCGCGGTTGGAACCGGGATTCCGTTCAATTTCAGAAATATTGAGCCTCCGCAGAGATACCGGGCTTTCCTGGTCACGGACAAAAGGCGATGCCCTTACAACGACTTCATCAAGGGTGATAGATGTTTCCACCATGGGTAGGTTTATGAAGATGGTTTTCGCGTTCGTTACCAGAAAATCCTCACTGATGTACTTCTCATAACCAACTGATGTTGCTGTAAGTTTTTGATATCCCGGTTCAATACCCGTAAACACAAAATTACCGTCCGGGTCGGAGGAGGTGCCGATGTTGGTCCCGAATATTACGATGTTGGTAAAAGGCAGGGGCTCGTTATTTTTAGCATCGAAGATCCTGCCCTCAATGCGTCCGGATTGGGCAAATAGTGATGAATTCAAGGCAAATATGAGAAAGAAAAATATACCTTTCAGGAAAAGCATTTTGATTTTCATTGCTTTTTGGACCACTTAAATTTGTTTAAAAATTTTTACAGAAGGATTAACAAAGCAGGTAGAAAAAAGTTTTGTAAACAATTTTCACGTTTTTAAACCTATTTAACCTTAAGTATCATACCTGACCCCGTATATATTTTCTTTCCGGAAATGCTGGGGGCAGGATTGAATAAAAGTAAGTTAAGAATGATGAATGTTCACCAACGCCATCCTTATCTTACTGAACTGGAATTTAAATCCCTCCTCAAGCAACTTTTTTGGAAGTACTTTCTGGCTTGCCAGCACCACCTCACAGCCCATTTGGCCCAGCATAAGTTTTATTACAAATGCAGGCACATGTGTCCATGATGGTTTTTTGAGTACCCTGCCCAGTTCCCTGGCGAATTGTTTCATCCTGACGGGTTCCGGTGCAGTTAGGTTATACGCACCCCGCGCCTCCTTATTTTCTAATAAAAACTGTATGGCTTTCACCTCATCGTCGATGTGTATCCACGAGAGCCATTGTTTGCCTGAGCCGATATATCCCCCGAGGCCAAATCTGAAAGGTTTTTCAAATTGTTCCAGGGCGCCGCCACCTGAACCAATCACTACTCCTGACCTCAGCAGGCAAAAACGAACAGATTCGTCAAGGTTGTGGGCGGCTTCTTCCCATTTCTTGCACAGGTCAGGGATAAAGCCTTTTCCAGGAGGTGAATGTTCATTAAATGGTTTCTTATAATCGGAACCATAATAACCGATGGCGCTGGCCTGGATGTAAACATGTGGTTTGGTCTCTGCGTGGTTGATAGCATGAACAATGGCGCTTGCCGGGTGAGTCCGGCTGGTGATGATACGTTTTTTACGGGCTTCGGTCCAGTGCTTTCCGGCAATGTTTTCGCCGGCAAGGTTGATTACTGCATACACGTCTTTAAAAATGTGCGACAGAACTTCTTCATTTTTGCCGTCCCATTGGCAAAACGCTGCATGTTCACCAAGGACTTCCCTTGCTCTGTCCACATCGCGCGATAACACCGTCAGGTTAAATCCTGAAGTATCCAGTGCAGTAAAAAGTTTTTTACCAATGAAACCGGTGGCACCAAAGATGACAATTCTCATATTTATATTTATTTTCTTAATTTCGGAATAATTAATGCGTTTTTCAGTGCAAAATGCAAATGGCCGGAATTATACTCCGGCCATTTATGTTTTTTTTAAATGAGTTGAATCAATTTTCTTCGCCCTAATATGCAAACAACGGGAATTGCCC
>JABMQA010000437.1 GCA_013203545.1 Bacteroidota bacterium | reverse complement strand
GGATTGCCCGATGCAAAATAAATAATGTAATTTTCAAGCAATCTATCATCAAAACTTTATGATAAAAAGAAGATTGTACATCATCCAGTTATTTCCGGATATAACTATCGAATTTATCCGTCGTTTTGGGGATATTATTTAAAATGTTTCACTAAGCAGTCTGATCAGGAAGTAAAGAATATGCTGTATAAATAAAATCTATTATTAATTAAAACCTATTGGAAATGAAGAAAATCTACAATCTAACCATTGTTCTGGCCATGCTATTATTCAGCAACCAGTTGAGTATTTCCCAGGTAGTCAGCTACGTTGACAACTGGGGGGATCAGGGTCTCACCCTGAAGGGTGAAACCCCCCAAAAAGTCAAAATCAATTACTCCTTAACCCAATTTGCCTTCGAGGATTTGGATGTTGAAGGCGAAGCCATGAAATCGATCATGGTTCCGGATGTATTCCTGCCTAATGATGAGGGCGCTCCAAATTTACCCGGAACCGGCCGGTACATTGCAGTTCCCGTAGGAGCACAGGTGCACATAAAAATTGTGTCCAGCAGAACGGAGTTGTTGAAAAACCAGCACATCGCTCCGGCACCCCGTATTCCGCTGGATACCGAAAAGGGACCGCTCCATTACGAAAAGGATATGGCCATTTATTCGGCCAATGCATTTTATCCTGCGGAACCTGTAATCATTTCGGAACTTTCCAAACTCAGGGGATTGGATGTGGTGATGCTTGGAATTACACCCTTCCAGTACAATCCTGTTACATAGGAGCTGATGGTTTACAAGGATATTGAAATTGAGATCAGTTTTACCGGCGGTACATCACAGGTTGGTGACGAAAGACTCAGAAGCCGCTGGTGGGATCAGATCATAAGGGAAACCATATTGAATAGCAAAAGCATACCTGAGATCAACTACAATGCGCACATCCCTGCTGCCACCGATGCGCCTGACTATGAATACCTGATCATTTCGCCCGATGATGCTGATTTTCTGGCCTGGGCCGATACCATCAAACAGTTCCGCACACTTCAGGGCATCTTTACCGGGATTGTTACCACAACAGATATTGGTGGAAATACCGTTTCAGCCATTGAAACCTATGTTGACAATGCTTACAATACCTGGGCAGTTCCGCCTTCAGCTATACTTCTGTTGGGCGATTATGGTACGGGAAGCAGTGGTATTATCTCCCAGTTTTTTACATACCCGGCCGGATATCCCGATTTTGTATCCGACAACCAGTTTGCCGACGTAGATGGCGATAACCTGCCCGACATTGCCTTTGCAAGGATAACTGCCAACGATGCCGCTCAGTTGGAGGTGATGATTACCAAATTCCTGGATTATGAAAGAAATCCTCCTACCAGTGCTGATTTCTACGACCATCCCATTACAGCCCTTGGATGGCAAACCGAAAGATGGTTCCAGATCTGTTCGGAGGTTGTGGGTGGTTATCTGAAAAATGTGCAGGGGAAAAATCCTGTCAGGATCAACGCTGTATATTCGGGTAATCCGAATTCTGATGCCTGGTCCACCGCAACCAATACTTCTACCGTTATAAATTATTTCGGTCCGTACGGACTTGGTTCTATCCCGGCTACACCACAGGAACTTGGGGGTTTCTCGGGCGGGACTGCCACGGATGTGATCAATGCCATCAACAGCGGGTCGTATATGCTGCAGCATAGGGACCATGGTATGTACACCGGTTGGGGTGAGCCCTCTTTCACATCTACAAGCATCAATTCGTTGAACAATGTTAACAATAAGTTACCTTTTATCTTTTCGATAAACTGCCAGACCGGAGCGTTCCATCGTTCCACTGAATCCTTTGCCGAGAAATTCCACCGCCATACCTACAACGGACAGAATAGTGGTGCCCTGGGACTTATCGCAGCAACAGAGGTTTCTTACTCATTTGTAAATGATGTTTATGTATGGGGCATGTTTGACAATATGCATCCCGATTTTATGCCGGGTTACAGTACTACTTTCCCTGTTAATTACGTGATGCCGGCATTTGGTAACGTGGCAGGAAAACATTTTCTGTATCAATCAAGCTGGCCATACAACACAAGTGATAAACTGATTACCTACAGATTATTCCATCACCATGGAGATGCCTTTATGACACTTTATACCGAGGTTCCTCAAAATTTAAGTGTATCACACAATTCTGTTTTACAGGCAGGCCAGACTACCTACACGGTAACAGCTGATGCAGGATCCTTGATTGCACTTACCGTAAACAGCGTAATTTTAGCTACTACAGATGGGACAGGTTCGGCAGTTGATATCAACATCCCTGCCCAGAATCCGGGTGATGTGATGATCGTTACCGTTACCAAACAAAATTATTTCAGGTATTCATCGGCTGTTGATGTTGTGTCTAACGGACTTTTTGCGCAGTTTTCCGGTTCACCAACCGATCTTTGCCTGGGAGAAACGGTATCCTTCACCGACCAATCCTTTGGTTCACCCACATCGTGGACCTGGTCATTTCCCGGCGGTACTCCAACTTCCTGGTCGGGTCAGAATCCACCTGTGATTGTCTACAACGCTGCCGACACCTACGATGTAAGCCTCACAGTTGGCGATGGCACCTCAACCGATTCGGAAACAAAAACCGAATATATAACTGTAGCAGGAATAACATCTGATTTCAGTGGAACACCAGCAACACTGGTGATTGGTAATTCTGTCACATATACGGATATGACAACATGCAGTCCAACATCCTGGAGGAACACCATCAACTTCTTCTGCTCAGAATCCTGTGATTACCTACAACACGCCGGGCGTATATTCAGTTACGCTTGTGGCTGACAATGGCTCAGGAAACGATACGGAAACGAAAACAGATTATATCACCGTAAATGAAGTGCCGCTGAATTATTGTTCATCCCAGGGAGGAAATTCTTCCTATGAATGGATTGGGCAGGTAGATTTCGATGGGTTCTCCAATTCGTCCGGAGCGGCCGGATATACTGATTTCACCAACCTTACGGTGGATATCGGGTGCCAGCGTGGCTACAACACTTACTCCGGCTTTTTCAAGCAGTACTTATGTTGAATACTGGCGTATCTGGATCGATTACAACCGAGATGGTGATTTCGAGGATACCGGTGAAGAAGTTTATGCCCCGGCTTCAAGTAGTGCGGTCATCAATGGCAATTTTACTGTTGATGCAGCAGCAACAGGGAAAACCCGGATGCGTGTCACCATGAAATGGAATGGTGTACCAACACCTTGTGAAGCATTCAGCTATGGAGAGGTGGAGGATTATATGGTGAATTTTGTTTCATTAGACCCACCAGTAGCGGATTTTACTGCCGATGTAACAACTGTAACTGAAGGTGGAATTGTTCAGTTTACCGATCTCTCAACCAACAATCCAACTTCATGGGCATGGACATTTGCCGGTGGAACACCAGGTAGTAGTGGATCTCAAAACCCTTCCATTACCTATAATGTGGCAGGAACCTACAATGTATCACTTACCGCAACCAATAGTGGCGGATCGGATGCGGAGGTCAAAAACAATTACATTACTGTTGTTGCCCTTCCGGAGTGCGCCGCACTGAATGCTCCTGCCAATGGAGCAACCGATGTGTTACGCAATATCAACCTGGAATGGGCAGCCGCCACCGATGCCACCGGGTATAAGATCTATTTTGGAACAGATAATCCACCCACCAACATCGAAAATGGAACGAACCTAGGAAATGTGTTGCTTTATAATCCATCCGGTGATTTGGCCTACAATACAGTTTATTACTGGAAAATTGTAGCCTACAATGCCTATGGGGATGCCACCGGGTGTGCCACCTGGAATTATACTACAGAAGCAGAGCCGGTACTTACGCCGGAATGCGCAAGTCTTGTTGCTCCGGCCAATGGTTCTTCGGATGTGGCTGTTTCAATCGATCTCGACTGGACTTCTGTGACAGGAGCTGATGGATATAAAATTTTCTTCGGAACCAACAATCCACCCACCAATATCGAAAATGGAGCTGACCTTGGAAATGTAACCCTTTACAATCCTTTCGGTGATCTGGCCTACACAACTACTTATTACTGGCAGATTATCGCTTACAATACAGGTGGTGATGCCACAGGTTGTGCCACATGGCCCTTCACAACAGAAGATCAGCCAAGTGGGCCCGTTGAATTGCTTTACACCGATTTTGAAGATGGATTCGGACTATGGACGGATGGCGGCGGCGACTGTGCCCTCTACACCAGCGGAACATATGCAGCAGGAGGGAACAATGCAGGAAATATCCAGGACAACAGCGGCGTGGTATCTTCATTTTATTTGACCAATGGCATCGACATCCATACACCGGGATATATCCAGCTGGACATCGAATTCGATTTCATTGCCATAAGTATGGATAATTCAAATGAAGATTTCTGGGTACAGTATTTTGACGGGACGACCTGGCACACGGTGGCTACTTATGCCCAAACTATAGATTTTGTAAATGCGACGTTTTATTCAAAAACCGTTACAATACTTGAGGGTGAATATACCTTCCCAACCGATATGAAGATCCGGTTTATGTGCGATGCCAGTGCGAATGCCGATGATGTGTATATTGATGAAATCAGGATCCTGGCATCTTCAATTATGGC
>JABMQA010000436.1 GCA_013203545.1 Bacteroidota bacterium | reverse complement strand
GGACCATTGTTTACGGATTGGCAATATTTGCGGTGCCGTCAATACGACTGCAGCAGGTGGAACAGGTGCATTTACCAGCCTGGAAGCAGTTCTTAAAACAGCAGAAGAACAGTTTGGATTTGATCCTGAATTATTATCCTGATTAAGAAATTAATGAAAAAAATATTGTAAAAATGAAAAAATCTCCCTGGCTGATTTACGCCTTCACCACCACCCTGTTTTTTGGACTATGGGGTGCATTGATATCGCTGCCCGAAAAAGCGGGCTTTCCCGAAACTCTAATATACGTAGTCTGGTCAATTACCATGATCATTCCAGCTTTGTTTGCCCTTAGGCGGGCTAAATGGAAACTCGATACGGATAAAAGATCAATTCTTTATGGTGCGGCCATTGGATTTACAGGAGCCGGCGGACAACTCATCCTGTTTACCGGAGCCATTGAGCATGGCCCGGCTTACCTGATTTTTCCGATCATATCACTATCGCCCGTGATTACCATTTTACTTTCTGTGATCTTTCTGCGCGAAGCTGCGTCAAAAAGAGGCTGGATAGGGATTATTCTTGCGCTTGTGGCAATTCCTTTCCTCTCGTACCAAGACCCTCATGAAATTTCTTCGGATTACAGGTGGTTAATATTTGCACTGCTGGTTTTCCTTGCATGGGGAATACAGGCTTATTTCATTCGTTCCGCAAACAAAGTCATGAAAGCCGAAAGTATCTTTTTTTATATGATGGTCACCGGTCTGATGCTTTCACCCATTGCATTGTGGATGACTGATTTTTCCCAGGAGATCAATTATGGATTCAAAGGTCCGGGACTGGCTTTTTTCATACAAATCCTGAATGCCATTGGAGCCCTCACCATTGTGTATGCCTTCCGATACGGTAAAGCAATTATTGTCAGCCCTTTGACGAATGCCGTTGCACCGGTACTTACAGTTATCATTTCTTTGATCCTTTATCAGGTATTCCCGCACGTTGTTATTCTTGTCGGGATGGGTCTGGCAGTGATTTCTACATTTATTCTGGCTTTTGAGGAGGGCAGTTAAAAAGGCTAACTTTATACACCAATACCCAAATTTCATATTGAGTCTATATTGATTGAACCTCTTCCGGAGATAACATCAAATAAATTTTCGATGCATTATTCCAATGTTCCAGGTGTGGCGAATATATTAGGAACGATCGCATTATGGAAACATGAGAACATTTGTGGAAGGTATTCTGGAATTGTAAAGAGTTAAGTACTTTTGGGAAACTCCAATTTCTCTAAAATAAATCTCTCTATTTCAATCAATATGTTTGCAATATCGGGTTCATCAGATTCAACTGTTTCTGTTATTAAATGATTGGTCAGTAACAATATGTTGGAATCTTTCAACAACCGTGTGTATATCATTAAAGTAGGATGCAATCATGATAATTGCGCAAGTTTCTTTCCATTTTCCTGAACCATTACACTACCTTTGGTTTTTCTTTGGAACCAAAAATTAAATAATGAAAAATGCCAACCATTCATTCCTTCAATTATGTTTTTCGTCCTCATTACTTTTTATTCCAATTGCAAAAAGGACGACAACACCAGTTCTGATTCCTGTCAGGGTATTTCAGCTGTTGATTACGAAGACCAAACCTACAACAACGTCGCAATTGGCACCCAATGCTGGTTCAAAGAAAACCTTAATGTGGGAACGATGATCCACAGCATGCATGAACAGAAAAACAATGGCATTATTGAAAAGTACTGTTATGCTAACGACACATCCAATTGCACCAAATTTGGCGGCCTGTGCAATTGGGACGGGATGATGAATTATTCCAAACTCGAAGCCATGCGGGGCATCTGCCCGGAAGGGTGGTATCCTATAGCCGTCAATCTAAGGAAAAATTTATCAGTAGAACACAAAATAAATCGAAACTTATTGGAAATCAAACTGCAGAAATTACTTTCAACCCAGTATGGATTGAACCATTATAAAGTACTCCTGGATTGAATAAACTTAAACCCATACTGGGTCTTTGAAACTACACACTTCATTAAACCGATACCCACATCAGGGG
>JABMQA010000041.1 GCA_013203545.1 Bacteroidota bacterium | reverse complement strand
CTGAGGGAGGAGTAAGTCATATTCATGGCTTGGGAAGGTAGCTCATGGGATTGCTTCTCCCGCCAATGGCGGGATCGCAATAGTCCATGCTCCAAAGGGAGTAGGTATTATGCGATGTTAGTTAATGTGTTTTACTTGTTATCACTAAAATAAAAACTAGCTTTGTAGGATTGATGAAAAATATTGCAAAAATGGAAGCTTACAAATTTGCCACAACTGTTCTGGAAAATGGAATAATTAAAATTCCGGAATTGGAAAATTATACTAATCAGAGAATTGAAGTTATTGTTGTTTTAAAACCCGAAAAGAAGGTTCAAACTAAAAGGAATTCAATGAACGACTTTTTATCGAGCTGGGCAGGTTATTTTTCAACTGTAGAAACGGATGATGTCAGATATAACTATCTAATGGAGAAATACAAATGAATAAGGTTTTGCTGGATACAAACATTATTCTTGATATCGCTGGTGTCGGCAGAGATGCAGTTTTAAATGCCCTGGAATCTGAAATGGCTGATTTTGAAGATGCAGTGCAAACAGAAAGCGCAAAGCAGAATGAAATTTGAGTGATACAGGACTTTCAATCAAAGATATAGACCTGATGGTTCCGTATCAGCCCAGTATCGGAATTCTTTAGGAAACAGCCCGTGTGGTAAACCTCCCCTTCGAAAAGGTAAAGACCAATATGGATAAATATGCCAACACCTCAGGTGCCACTATCCCTATGATTCTTGATGAAACGCACAAGGCCGGTAAAATTAAAAACGGGAGCAACATCCTCTTTGCCGCCGTAGGAAGTTGCTGGACCTATGGCGCCGCCATCATCAAATGGTCCAACGGGTAGTGATAACTTTACGATCAACAGGATTAATTGAAGCGTAGCATTATTATTGCGATTGAGAAATTTTCACTTTTATGGTTCTGGTTCATACAGGATATGTATCTTTGTTAGGCATTATTACGAAATAAGTTGGACAAAGCAGGCGATGTTATTTTGTGTGATAACAATGCCTTAATATCCTATAGCATAATGGTATGTCAGAATTATTAAAACAACTTAATAGAAATTATTTTTGGGATATTAATCAGAAAGATTTTGATGAAGCGAAATCAAAAAGATTAGTAATAGAACGTGTAATCAATTTTGGCAACCTTAAAGAAATCAAACTCGTTTGGGGGCATTACGGCGAGCATGAGTTCAGAAAGACAATTTGCAATCTTAACTACATCGACCCAAAAACGCTTAACTTTTTCTCAATACTTTTTAAAATTCCAAAAAGCGATTTTAAATGCTACAAAAGGAAACAATTGAACCCGCATCCCTGGACTTATTGATGCAGTTGCAGCGGAAGGATTACCTGGAAGGATTTTATCTGGTAGGTGGTACAGCGCTGGCTTTATATAATGGTCACCGAAAATCAATTGATCTTGACTTGTTTTCAAACTTCAGTTTTGATGCAGGTTTTGTGTTAGAAAATCTGTCAGCGGACTTTCCGTTCAAGCTTTTTTTTTCAGCTAAGGATACAATGAGGTCTCGGTATTAAAGAGTTTAACCTGGTTTGAAGATGTTGAATTGACGGAATGGCCGGTTTTGATAAGCAACCCGGATTTGAATTGGACAACAGTAAAAAAACGACTTGTAAAAGCTACCACCGATTATATCAGGGGAAATTGAAATCAACTACTGCATTCTGCGAAAAATAAAACACACTAAAAAGCTAAATGCCAGGCGTCATTTGGGGAAAGTTAAATGGGGAGAAGATCCACTTGAATATCAAAAAAAACTAACTTTGTAGGATTGTTGAAAAATATTGCAAAAATGGAAGCTTTCAAATTTGCCACAACGGTTCTGAAAAATGGAATAATTAAAATTCCGGAATTGGAAAATTTCACCAATCAGAAAATAGAGGTTATTGTTGTTTTAAAATCCGAAAAGAGAGTTAAAACTGAAAGGAATTCAATGAACGACTTTTTATTGAACTGGGCAGGCTTTTTTTCAACTGTGGAAACGGATGATCCCAGATTTAACTATCTAATGGAGAAATACAAATGAATAAGGTTTTGCTGGATACAAACATTATTCTTGATATTGCATTGGAACGAAGGGAATTTTTTGAAACATCAAAGGAACTCTTGCTGTTAATCAACCAAAATAACATTCCTGCGTATGTAACTGCAACAACTGTTACAGATATTTATTATATCTTAAAAAGATCAAAAGGACATCAGTTGACAATCAAATAGGTATTTCCTGAAAACAAAAATATTGGAAAAAAAACAGGTTTTCTTGCCCGGTTATCAGGGTTTTTCAGTTAAAGGTCAATTTCTCAGGTGAATTCCCAATAAATTGAGGTGTGGCTATGATAAGGTGCGGAAAATGCTCATCTCAATAATCAATAATCCCGAAAAATTCTGCAAATAATTTCATGACTCACTATGAAATCCTGGTTTAAAATAATTCCTACATTTGTACCATGAGTACAAAACCGGCATCAAAATTAAACCAACTATTGCAATCTTTGCCAAAAGGCACTGTAATGCTGGCTTCCTGGCTTGTTGATCAGGGCTATTCACATGATCTGCAACAAAAGTACATACGCAGCCAGTGGCTAACACCCATTGGGAAAGGCGCACAAAGATGTTCCCTGGCAGTGAGGCACTGACCGCTCATGATACCGGAAACTTTGAAATCCATATTTCCTCAGTAACCCGGGCCATGATGGAATGCCTGGAAATGACGCCAGTCCATTTTGATCTTGAGGAATCCTGGCTCATTATGGAAGGCTTTTTGTTTTGTCTTTTTAGCAGTAAGCGGCCTTTGATTGAAATTCTAAAACCAAACTTTTTGAATCAGGAAAGCGCATTAATAAATCAATTCTCGGGAATGTCAGCAGAAACATTTACCTACGAAATGTATGAAAATGTGAGAAAGCGTTTGTAAAGGAGATCATCAAAAAGCAATAGAGCGGTTCCGGAAAAACCTGGCCTACCTGCGCGAAATTGCCCCGGTGAAAACCATCACCATGGAAGGAGCGCGCCTTTCACGCTATGATAACCGTGATCTCTGGAGTAGAGAAGAAGTGAGAAATGAGTATGGAGAGAAGAGAGATGAGAGAAGAGAGAAGAGACGGAGAGAGGATGAAACTGAGAGAGGATGTCCTTTCAAAACTGAAAAATGAAACAGATGACTTACAAACAAAATGAATTCTAACTATCTTTGTGCAAAATGTAGCTATGAAACTAAGAGAAAATATTAAATCAAAAGTTGATAAACTCGATCCGGCAGATCTTAGGGTAGGGTAGTAGAAATACTGATTGATTCCTTATCCGGTAATAGAAAGATCCGAAACAGAAAAACCTCACAAAAAAAGCCCTTTTATCTGGATGTTATTAAATTGTTGGAACCAGTTAAATTGACTTCAGTTGATATTGCTTCTGGAAGAGAAGAAAGAATATGATATACTTTTTCGATACATCGGCACTGGTTAAGTTATTTAGTGATGAAGTCGGTTCAGATAAGGTTAGGGAACTCGTCATGAATCCCTTAAGCGAAAAT
>JABMQA010000435.1 GCA_013203545.1 Bacteroidota bacterium | reverse complement strand
GGATTGGGATGTGATTCCCTTTGAGGTAAGTGAAAATGAAACATCCATTCAAATGTCCACCGACAAAATAAACCTGGAATACAACAAGCCGGATGGCCTGGTTACATTTTATGATAAAAACGGCAAAACGATTCTAAAAGAAAAAAATCGCAGGATTGAAAGCGATTCCCTTAATGGTAAAGAAATAAAACATGTAGAGGGGACTTTCCAACTGGATGATGAGGAGGCCATTTATGGTCTTGGACAGATACAGGAGGGCTGCATGAACTTTCGTGGGAAAGATCTCACCCTGATCCAGACCAACACCGTGGCTGTGGTTCCCTTTCTGATCTCCACAAAATCCTATGGCATCCTTTGGGATAATTATTCCAAAACCCTGTTTTCCGACAATGAAAAGGGTTGCACCTTCTGGTCGGAAATCGGGGATGGTGTGGATTACTACTTTATTGCAGGCGATGATATGGATGATGTGATTTCAGGATACCGCGATGCTACTGGAAAGGCGCCAATGTTTGGAAAATGGGCTTTCGGTTACTGGCAGAGCAAAGAGCGATACCAGGATGCTGAAGATTTGATGAATATTGTTAAGGAATTCCGTGAAAAGGAAATCCCCATCGACAACATCGTCCAGGACTGGTGTTACTGGGGTGATGATGAAGATTTTCAAACGGTGCGGGATCAATGGAGTTCGATGTATTTTGACCCTTCATCCTACCCTGAACCTGAAAAAACCATTGCCGAAATCCACAACAAATACCACATGCACTATATGATCTCCATCTGGCCTGCCCTGGGTGTGGAATCCGATATCTACAAAGAAATGTTTGACAGAGGTTTTATTTATCCGCCCGAACATTGGAGCACTGGCTACTTGTACGACGCATACAGCACAGAGGCACGTGATATTTACTGGAAACATATCAAGGCCGGTCTGGTTTCTAAAGGTGTGGATGCCCTCTGGATGGATGGTACGGAGCCCGAGTTGGGCAACCAGCACGATTTTGTTACCTCCGAAAACAACATCAAGAAATTCGGCCAGACTACATTAGGCCCGATGGCCAAATACCTGAACACGTATTCGCTGGCAACCACCGAAGGCATTTACAAAAATTTCAGAAGGGATTTTCCTGAAAAGCGCGTATTTATCCTCACACGGTCAGGATTTGCCGGACAGCAGCGCAATGCCGCCGTAACATGGTCAGGGGATATCAACGCCAGGTTCGATGTGCTACAGGATCAGATATCGGCAGGATTGAACTTCAGTATGGCGGGCGTTCCCTACTGGACGCACGATATCGGTGCTTTCTTCATCGATGGCCACGACTATGGCAACGGCCCTGCAGAATACCCCGGCGGTATCGAAAATATGTCTTATCGTGAATTGTATGTGCGGTGGTTCCAGTTTGGTGCCTTCTCCCCCATCTTCAGGTCACACGGCACTCAAACGCCGCGCGAACCCTGGCAGTTCGGCAATCCTGGCGACTGGGCCTATGATGCCATCCTCAAATTCGACAACCTGAGATACCGCCTTCTGCCTTATATTTACTCACAGGCCTGGCGCGTTACCAACGAAAATTACACACTTATGCGCGGACTCGCCATGGATTTTGCAAGCGACAAAAAAGTACTGAACATCAACAACGAATACCTGTTTGGCCCATCATTCCTGGTTTGCCCGGTCACGGAACATCAATACTACCCTTTGGAAGGAAAAGCGGATAAAAAGACTAAAACATTTCCTGTATATCTGCCGGATGGCACAGCCTGGTTCAACTTCTGGACAGGTGAGAAATTCGAGGGTGGATCAGAACTCAATGTCCACACTCCCATTGATGAGATGCCGCTGTTTGTAAAAGCGGGGTCGATCATTCCCATGGGGCCATTTAAACAATGGGCTGATGAGTTTCCGGAAGACCCCATCGAACTGCGGATTTATCCTGGTGCAGATGGTGAATTTGTCTTGTATGAAGATGAAAATGACAACTACAACTACGAAAAGGGTGTTTATGCCACCATTCCCATCACATGGGACAATGCCAACAGGAACCTGACTATTGGCAATAGACAGGGAACTTTTCCGGGGATGCTGGAGAAGAGGACGTTTAATATTGTGGTTGTGGAAAAAGGAACAGGTGTTGGTGTGGATATCGCATCACCACAGCAGGCTGTTGAATATGTGGGTATGAGGGTTTCCTTGCCATTGTAAAAGGGCAAAAAGGCGGGAAATATTCGGGCACCAGTGTTGAAAATGTTGTAAAACGGGCAGCCGAAAAGGCCGGCTTAAAGCGCCACCTTCACCCGCATATGCTCAGGCACACATTTGCCACAAATCATATGGAAAAAGGCACAGAACTGCGGATGATACAAGAAGCGCTGGGACATGCAAGCAGCAAGACCACCGAAATTTACACCCACGTAATCATAAATAACATTAAAAATATGAGGAACCTTTTGGATGATATGGATATTTAAATATCTTTACAAATCGAATATTAATGCAAGAAAATAAAACATTGGTTTGTTGGGATAACCACAGCTATTGGGTGATTATACCAACAAAACCTTTTTAGAGTAACGAGTTATTTGCAATAGGAAGGAAACCGCAGAACCAAGTTAAATTGACATTGTAAAAATTAACCAAAGTAAAAATTAGACCTAAATGAAAGCAAAAAGGACCATAAGTATAATTATAACGGGAATTGTATCTTTTGGAGCAATTTACTTAATTCCGTCAATAGGTAACTTAATTGTTGGTTTAATAAGAAGTGTACCAATTATTGCTGGTGCAAAAGGAATACAGCCAGCAGTTATAAGAATTATTGCAGCAATATTATTATGGCTTTTGCTGTATTTAATTTTTGGTAAGAGCAAAACCAAAAAGTCTTAAAAATTAATCAATAAATTATATTATGAAACAGCTAAAATTATTAATCACCGTTTTATTTTTTGCAATTAACGTGAGTAATTGTTTTACCCAAATTACTTTTCAAGAAACTTTTGGTGGTACTGAATATGATGATGGTAATTTTGTACAACAAACTTTTGACGGTGGATACATTGTAAGCGGTATGACACATAGCTTTGGCACTGGTAATGGTGATATTTACCTTTTAAAAATTAATTTATTAGGGGATTCACTATGGACAAAAACATTTAATTTCTCTGGTGTTGATGATGGGAGATTTGTTTTTCAAACGAGCGATAATGGTTTTATTGTTCTAAGACGTGATAACACTAGTAATTCTGATACGTGGCTATTAAAAACAGATGAAAATGGAAATAGCTTATGGAATAAATATTATGATTTTGACCCATTTTCACTTAATCCAACAAATGATAATGGCTATATAATTGCAGGAACATACCATCAAAATTCTATAAAGCATACTGCAATTTTAAAAACAGATCAAAATGGTGAAACCTTATGGATGAAAACTTATCCAATAACTGATTGGTGCGGTGCGGATTTTGCAAAACAAACTTCTGATAACGGATATATAATTTCTAGTTGGGCAAACGATAATGGCAATCTTTCGACCTTAATAATAAAAACGGACAATAATGGTAATGTAATATGGTCAAAGTCAATGAGCTACGGAGGAAAAAAAATACAACAAACAAATGATGATGGTTATGCCCTAATTTTTAATGATTTTAATGCACAGTATTTTAAATTAGCAAAGACAGATGAAAATGGTAATATTTTATGGAATAAGACATATGGAGG
>JABMQA010000434.1 GCA_013203545.1 Bacteroidota bacterium | reverse complement strand
GTTAAGCGGGATGCCCCTGCATGGTATCACAAGGTCAGTCCTTTGCAAATACAAATTACCAGTGCAGGTATTTACCTCCAGGCCGGGCCACGGACCAGGTTCGTTGGGCTTGGTGAACTTATCCGGTTTTGCTTCCGGGCATAAGGCTAACGTTATCAGAACCAGGAGGGCGATCCGGATAACCATTCCGTTTTTGTAATTAAGCTTCATATTTTTTTGTTTTGTGGTTGATAAAAAATTATCCTGATTGTTTGAATTGTTTGTATTTAAAGTTTTTCAAATCACTGAAGTAAGTAAGAAAACCTGCTACGGCTTCTGTAATTTTTTGTGTTTCCCTGTTATATTTAGCGAGATAATGAAGAATCACATTACCTGTTAGCTTACCTTTTTAGTT
Organism: Bacteroidota bacterium; assembly: GCA_013203545.1. GTDB lineage: Bacteria > Bacteroidota > Bacteroidia > Bacteroidales > 4484-276 > JABMQA01. The sequence continues at coordinate 2,623 of JABMQA010000434.1, read as the reverse complement.
AATCGGGTAAATGTAAGAAAAATTAGGCCTTTGTCAATAACTTCTCTGGATATCTTAATGTTATAAATTCATAAGGCGTGTTATCATAAAATAAAAAACCCCGTTACCAAACGATAACGGGGCACTTGTAATCCTCCAAAATATATACTTAAAATTTGTTAATGGAATTTAAATGGGTGTCCAGGTAGAGCGGTTCGTTACCTCCCCGCTCCCCCACAGGCCCGTACGAGCGGCTTTCCCGCATACGGCTCCTCCTAAATCGGTTTCGCTGTTTGATAACCATGATAAATCTTTGGCTTGATCAAAGGTATCCATTTCTCGAAGAGCTTTCTGAACCTGTCCCAATTCCAGACAGTCTTCCCTCCTCAACGGTTCAACCATTTGTGTAGGCTTCTTTTAACCTGTGCAAAGTAGTAATTCGTACTTCTATAGTTAAAAGTAATACCATAGTAATTGTAATGGCCTCGAAGTTTTACGTTAAGTTCTTTGAGCTTCTTGTGCCTGTTTTGCTTTATCCAATCATCGGTTTTGTTAATAGCTTGCGTGAGCTTTTTACTACTTGTTTTCCTTTTTAGTACAATGTTTCCTTTTCTACTTTTGCTAAGGAAATGTGTAAATCCGAGAAAATCAAAACTCCGGTCGCCTTCACTGCGAGTGTAGTTCAGGTTAACGATTTTAATCTTTTCCGGGTGCAATGTGAGTTTGAATTTCTCAAATCGCCTGGGCAAGACTTTCATCACCCTTTCTGCATCCATAGCTGTTTCAAATCCCAATGCAAAGTCGTCAGCATAACGTACGATGAAGCTTCTGCCTGATAATAATGGCTGAACCTGTTCTGAAAACCATTCATCCAACACATAGTGCAGGTAGATGTTGCTCAGTAGTGGTGATATCAGCCCACCTTATGCAAAGTAAGTAATTATGCAAAGTAACTCACTCAAATAATTATTAATCAGCAAATTCATTTTCATTTACTTTGCATAATGCTTAAAAATTAAGCATTCAATTTATTTGAGTTTCTTTTTTAAATCAAATTTATTACTTATAAAAAAAAACAATAATTGAATTAATTCCTGACCTTGAGCAAAAACTTCTAAGGCTGGGCTACACTCAAGGAAGTATGAATTTCTACACAAGACGCTGGAAGATGCTTCTGGAGTTTGCCCAAGAACGAGACGAGGTTTACTATTCTGAAAAATTGGGTTTCGACTTTGTTGAAAAGAACTTCAACATACTTCAAAAAAATTCTGAAGGAAGCTTAAAACAGAGTGAAGTTCAGAATTTACGTGTAATAAGAATGTTAGGTGATTTCCAACTTCATGGCTCTGTTTTACGCCGATATTATAAACATAAAGAAATTCTTCATAGCCAATACTTCATTGAAGTAATCAGTAATTTCAAACAGTACTGCATTGATAAAGAGTACTCCACTGTAACTATAGGACATTATACCAAACAATCCGCAAAGTTTCTGGATTATGGCGATTCTCATGGGCTTACTTCTTGTAATGAAATTAATCTTACTTTAATTTACAATTACATACAGACATTAGCCGGATATACCTATAAAACGGTAGAACTGCAATTGTGTTCTCTACGATCATTTTTTAAATACCTGCATTTAAGTAACATGACTAATGCGGACTACTCCCTGAAAATTCCTATGGTTCAATCCAGGAAGCAAACAAGAATTCCTTCAGTCTGGTCTGTGGATGGTTTAAAAAAACTAATTTCTGCTATAGATAGGGGAAATCCTATGGGAAAGCGCGATTATGCAATGATCCTTTTAGCGTGCCGCTTTGGCCTGCACTCATTGCGTCATACTTTAGCAAGTTTATTATTAGAAAACAACACTCCTCTTCCTACTATCTCTGATATTCTTGGCCATGTTGATACTGAATCTACAGCCGTTTATTTAAAAGTAGATATTAAAAAACTGAAAGAGTGCCCACTAAATATAAAGGAGGATATCAATCATGAATAAATACAATTACCACGGACCATTCAAAACGTATATCCAAAACTTTTTAGAAGTAAAACAAGCTTTAGGATATAAATACCTTACGGAAGCTTCACATTTAAAGCACTTTGACAAGTTTACATTTGATAATCACAATTCAGGCAGTGTCTTAACCAAGGAAATTGTAATGGACTGGTGTACGAAGAAAACTTATGAAAAACAGGAAAACTTATGCGCACGTGCTTCAGCCATACGTCAGTTCGCTATTTATTTAGACAATCATGGAATTGATGCATATGTTATCACAGGGAATTATTTCAAATCTGGCGAAAAATATGTTTCCTGAAATCACATTGAAACTTGAACAAGCTTATTCTGATTTAATACCAGTAATAGAAGGAGGTGCCTATGAACCCAACTAATTTTGCCAAGTATCTTACCGATTTTTTATCTGTTTATTTAACAGCACAAAAAAACGTAAGTAAAAACACTATATATTCTTACAGGGATACCTTTAAACTCCTTTTAAAATATTGTCAGGAAGTAAAAGGTATTGCAATTGAACGTATTAGCATAGATTTTTTGACTGGTGAATTAATAAAAGATTTTCTGAACTGGCTTGAACACGAAAGAAAATGTAGTATTTCCACCAGAAATCAAAGG
>JABMQA010000433.1 GCA_013203545.1 Bacteroidota bacterium | reverse complement strand
TTCGTTATTGGACTGTTACAATGTAAACACTTTTTTTATTCATAACCTTTGATTTAATGCAAAGTTAATAAAGATAAGGATTACAGAAGATCTCAGCCTCCTTTTTGTCCATTAAGCCTTATTGCTATAAAAAAAATAATTCTCCCTTTTTTCATCTGTGAATCTGTGACAATAAAATTCATCTGTGGCTATCAAGAAAATATTATGTCTTCCGCTTTTTCTTTTTGGCAGCCGGAAACAGTACATTGTTCAGAATAAGCCTGTAGCCGGGGGAGTTGGGATATAAATTCAAATCGGTAGGCGGATCGCCCACCAGGTGCCGGTAATCTTCCGGATCGTGACCACCCAGAAAAGTAAAGGTCCCATTCCCATAATCACCATGGATGTAGCGGGCTTCGTTTGCAGCCTTATATTCTCCCATGACGAGTACATTGGATTTGATGTATTTTTTATTGAATCCGGTGGTCTGTCCCATAAATCCCTTGATTACCTGCAGATGATCCTGGCAAAGCATCGTTGGCACAGGATCCCATTTTGCCGAAAAATCGAATAGTGTGAAAAAATCGTTGTTCTCCCTGATCGTCCTGGGCCGCGATGCCGTGACATCAATACTTGAAATTTCGTATTCATAGGGATTGGTGACGAGATTGAAGTTGGTAAATGCAAAACAGTTTTCATAATTCAGGCGGGCCGGTGCATTGGGCTCGGGTGGATCGCCATCGAACATTACGTCCACGATATCAATACCATCGGCAGCCAGGGCCACATCAAAACTGTCGGGGGCCGAACACATCGAAAAGAGGTATCCCCCACCCGCGACAAAATCACGAATTTTTTTGGCGACGGCAAGCTTCAACTGCGACACCTTGTTAAATCCAAGCATCCTTGCGTTTTCTTCATTAATACGCACATCCTCCTGGTACCAGGCTTTAGTTTTAAACGATCTCCAGAACTTGCCATATTGCCCGGTAAAGTCTTCATGGTGCAGATGCAGCCAGTCGAACATGGGGAGCACGCCATCAATGATCTCCTGGTCGTAAACCACCTCATAAGGTATTTCGGCATAGGTTAGTGCAAGGGTAACGGCATCATCCCATGGCTGGCGGTTTTTGGGGGTATATACGGCTATCTTTGGTGCCTTGTGAAGCTTCACCTCATCCTGGTTAATTTCAGGACTGGATATCTCCCTGATGATCAGTGATGCCTGTACGTCGGCAATAATTTCGTAGGAAACACCACGGATAATACATTCATTCTCAATTTCACTGTGAAACTGGCACATAAAACTGCCGCCCCTGTAGTTCAAAAGCCAGCTAATCTCTACGTCACGTTCCAATACCCAATAAGCAATCCCATATGCTTTCAGATGGTTTTTCTGTGTTTCATCCATCTGGATCAACAGGTAAGCAGCCTGGGTGGTAAAAATTAATAGCGCAAATATTATGGTGAGGGAAAAATTTTTCATGACAATCCTAATATTGAGTTGTACTGATAATAATGCGAATGTATGGATTTTATTGTTAGGATTTGTTTTGTGTTTTGAGTTTTGTGTTTTGTGTTTTGTGTTTTGTGTTTTGAGTTCCTATTACAAAAACCATCGAGCTTAAGAATACAATTAATAAGGCGGTTCTTCAGGCAGACCGTCATCTGATAGCGCATTCAGCCCTTTTTCATCGTAATTATCTTCGGGGAAATTGTCGTCCATATCGCTGTTCATCTTCGAAGGCATGATCCTGTACCCATTTCCGTCCTTATCAAAATTTTCGTTGGGTTTCATCTCCATACTGTTATCCGGATTAAATTCATCATCCGTAAACTGTGCAAAATCGGCAACAAAACGCAGCCGGATATCTTCGAGGGCTCCATTTCTGTGCTTGGCAATAATCAATTCGGCTTTTCCCTGTGAAGATGTACCATCCTCCATCTGGTCGAATTTATAATATTCAGGGCGGTAGATGAACAACACCATGTCGGCATCCTGCTCAATGGCACCGGATTCCCTCAGGTCGGACAATATGGGCTTCTTCAAACCACCACGGGTCTCAACGGAACGGTTCAACTGCGAAAGTGCAATGATCGGAATATCCAATTCCTTGGCAAGGCTTTTTAACGACCTGGAAATATTACTGATCTCCTGTTCGCGGTTGCCGCCTTTGTTGTCATTACTTCCTTGCATCAACTGGATATAGTCGATGACGATCAGCTCGATATTATACTGCTGCTTCATCCGCCGGGCCTTGGCCCTGAGTTCAAATATGGTGAGCGCAGGTGTATCATCGATATAAAGGGGGGCTTCCACAAGGTTGCTGATCATGGTATTGAGTTGCTGCCATTCAAAATTTTTCAATTCCCCCTTTTTGAGTTTGATGGCCTTGAGCTGCGTTTCACTGGAAATGAGTCTTGTTACAAGCTGTACCGACGACATCTCCAATGAAAATACCGCAACCGGCCGTTTAAAGTTTACCGAAATATTTCTGGCCATTGATAAAACAAATGCCGTTTTACCCATACCCGGTCGGGCAGCCAATATAACGAGGTCGGATTTTTGCCAGCCTGCGGTCACACGGTCCAACTGGGCAAAGCCGGAAGGCACACCCCGGTATGAACCATCCTGACTTCTGGCCTTTTCGATATTCTGTATAGCCTCACGAACAAGTGTAGCCATGTCGGAGTGATCCCTTCTGAGGTTATTCTCACTAACGGCAAATAGCTTTTGCTCAGCATGATCAAGCAGATCAAATACATCGGTTGTATCTTCATAAGCCTCCTTTGTAATTTCAGATGAAATCTCAATCAGCCTGCGCTGAATAAATTTCTGGGTAACAATACGGGCATGGTATTCGATGTTGGCTGCCGATGCAACGCGACGTGTTAACTGGGCAATATAAAAAGCGCCTCCGGCTATATCCAGGTCACCTTTCGATTTGAGCTCATTGGTAACGGTAAGCATATCGATGGGCTGCTGCTTTTGAAACAGATCCTCGATAGCCGAATATATTTTCTGGTGTGCGTCCGTGTAAAAAACTTCAGGTTTTAAAAAATCAATTACCGATGACAGTGCATTCTGTTCAAGGAGCAAAGCGCCAAGCACGGCCTCTTCCAAATCCAGGGCCTGTGGAGGCAACTTCCCGAATTCAAAATACTCCTGAACCATTGGTTTGATGCCCCTTGAGCGTTTATCAGCGAAGTTTGCCTGTGCCGTTTTAGTCTTAATATTATCGTTTTCTGCCATAATCCAAAAGTACAACAGTTCATGATAGCACAATGTTAATTTTTTCAGGATTAAATTTTACAACAACCCCATATATCCTGACAACAATGAATTAAAAATTTACCAACAGCACTGTTGATAAAAAGGCATTTTCCAACTGGTCGATTTTATTAGCACATTGAAATTCTTTAAACAGATGCGTATCTTATGTTATCGACTTTATACAACGTAGCTAAACTCTAAGAAGCTGTCTAAAAATGGATGGAGAAATAAATAGCCCCGTCCTTCAGGTCGGGGAAAATGAAATTGTTCTATT
>JABMQA010000432.1 GCA_013203545.1 Bacteroidota bacterium | reverse complement strand
AATTACCGGTCAAAATATCACAAGAAATTATATCACCCTTCTGCCCGGAGGACTGGAAGCAGCCCAGTCGTTGCCAACAGTCATTGTTTTTGATAATCTCTTTGATATTTTGGTGCCCTACACCAGCAATGGGGTGAATACAAACCCGGACCATCCGTTTATTCCTTTCGATACTGTTACCATTGTGATGATTCCAGCTGGCGGTTTCGCCATGAACGATTTTTCGGTAAATACCTGGAATCCGTTTGTTATTGTGAATATGAAACGGCAACTTGAAGTTCATCTGCCGGATTATCCCCCGACAGATCTATTCGACACAGACTATTTTGGAACACAGCAGGATGACAGTGACCCATTGTCAGGCAGGTATTTCAAAACTGCACTCAATCACCCCTGGGGCCTTGATGTTCCAGCAGTGTTTGAATGGGCAGTCGAAAAGAATGATATCACCACAGTATATCTAAAATTTGCCCAATGGGCCGAAAGTTCGGGTACACTCTATCCGGACTGGTATGTTAACAATCCGGGTTACAGAAATGAGTTGCTGATTTACCAGGTACCGTAGTCCAGGTATAGCTATTAGAACATCCTGAAGAGGATTGCTATTGCTATTCGAATCCAAATATCAAAATTTTGTATTTTCTCGTATTCACCTAGTCGAGGCGACAGACAGGTAACCTGGAAAGTTTTTGGATGGTTTTTTGTATTTCATTGCAATACCGGCGAGATGCATTATAGCACTTTATTCTCGCTAATCCTGTCTTTTCACTACTGATAACGAAAACCTTTAAGGCTATTTACCGCCATTTCTTATTAAATAGCGGCGTTTGGCTTCAACAGGATCGGCGCCAACTTCAATATATATTTTTGTCTTGACATCAACAACAACTTCCTGCAATTTACTCAAATCAGGCGATTTAAAAACATTCTGTTTTTTCTTATCCATGTAATAATTCCTTTTAATTAATTGAAGTGTTAAAGATAAACATTTAATTGAATAAAAAGTTATATTTTTTTAAATAAAGTTTGTTTCTCGATAATTAAGTGTACTTTCGCGCAATTAAATTTATAACAATGAATAAAGGAACAGTAAAATTTTTCAATGATTCGAAGGGATTCGGATTCATTAAAGACGAAAATTCTCCAAAGGAGTATTTTGTACATTCAAATGGTTTAAAAGAAAGCATCAGGGAGAATGACGAAGTAACTTTCGATTTGGAAGAAGGAAGAAAAGGATTAAATGCGGTAAATGTTAGACTAGCTTAGTTTATAATATCATAAACATTTAATAATTTGGGTCCCGCTATTGGCGGGACTTTTTTTTTGCCTTATTTTTTCTACCTGGTTTTTCAGAAAATTTATTGATTCTATTTAAACCAGCTAAAATTTACTTGCATTGTTTTTTTCTGCGCGCTTTGCTGCTTTTGCGGCCCGTTTCTCTTTCAGGTTTTTGACTGGCGCTTTTTTATTGCTTTTTTCTTTTCCTTCTTTCTCTTTTGACATGATTTGTGTTTTTAAGATTATTTAGCCATTAAATTTATTTTGTGCTTCCTTCATACCTGCTTTTAATAACAGTCGAAATCATTTTAAACCGATCATTTGCTTTATCATTGGTAAAGGTATTATTTTTTTTGAGTAAAAATCATTATTCGAAAATAAATGTTGGTGCCATAAATGATGACTTTCTCAGATTATGAAAAAGATTGGTTTGCGTAATGCAGATTATTTGTTGAGGGTATGAAGGAGTATTTGCGAATTCATACCAAGGGTGAAAGAGTAATGATTCTTGAGAATTTTAAAAAGCTGGAAGATACCCTGCCTGCCGACAATTTCATCAGGGTGCATAAATCATACATTGTAGCCATTAACAAGATCAGGAGTATTGAGAAAAACCGGATCACGATTGGTGACACCGAAATTCCAATTAGTGACACATATAAGGATTCATTTTTTGTGGTATTAAAGCGACATGACTAATGGGATGGGGTTGGAGGTTACTGATCAGACATCAGGATAACACCGGAGACTTTTGAAAAATGAATCTCATGACCCTTTAGCCAAAGTAAACATCCTTGCTAAAGGTAAGGTATTTGGAACCATAAGCGATTACAACGGTAATTTTCACCTGGAAGTAAAGGATACCCCCCGATCCTGCTGTCTGTTTCAATGATTGGTTTCAAGTGCAAGAAATTGAGGTAACCGAAAGCACGGTTATCCTTGATAGGGTCATGGTCAAATCCATCACCATCCTCGATGAAATATTTATAGTCAATTGTTTGATATTTTGAATTTTAATCATTTGAATTT
>JABMQA010000431.1 GCA_013203545.1 Bacteroidota bacterium | reverse complement strand
TTGCGAGTGATTCACTATCAAGCCAAGATGAAGTTGGAACGTGCTAAAAACCGCTCCAATTAATCACTTCACCACTTTTTGCTATATTGCGTGTTGGGCTTTCGCACTTTCTCTTTCAAATGTCATTGTTAATTGCCCTATTCTTCTATGCTTGTTTTCTTTTTTGTCAACTATAAATTCTGATATGCATCTTGCCACATATTCCCCTAATTTAACAGGTACTGCATTTCCAATAATTTGTTCCACATTGGTTTTAGTACCATTGAATTTAAATGTTTTAGGAAAAGTTTGTATGTAACTTCTTTCAATAGTTGTTAGAGGTCTTACATTATCCGATACATCAACGGGGTCACCAGAGTGCCCCGGGTAACCAGCTGGAATTGGTCTGTTTACTCCACGAATTGTTGCACTCGGTTCGTGAATACTAAACACTCCTCGTCTTTTATAACTTCGAGGGTGTCTGTAATAATATTCAGTATCAAGTGAATTACCAAGATAGTCAAAAACGGTCATTGGCTTTTTAGACAGGTTTTTTGAAAAGTAGGGCGTTAAGAAATTGTCATTTTCATTAAGTTTTCCAACCAAAAAAAATCTTTTTCTTGCTTGTGGAACACCACATAAACTTGCATCCAACACCTCCATTGTCAGACCGTAACCTGCTTCCTTAAAAATTTCGATTGCTTGTCTTAAAACCCCGCTTTTCTTAATGCGTTCAACATTTTCCATTACAAAAAACTGAGGTTTAACAAAACTCACAATTTCTGCATAAGAAATGGTTAAGTCTGCTCTCCCCAAAGTATCATCTCTCTTTCCCGCACTTGAAAAATCTTGGCAAGGAGGTCCGCCAATTATTAGATTAGGTTTTAATTGATTAATAAATTCTTTGCTTTTTGTGGTGCTAAGGTCAAAGTCGTAAATTGGGTGTTCAAAGTTTTCTTTATATACTTCAACTGCTGGTTTCCAATTGTCAAATGCGGCAAGAATTTCAAAACCTGCGTTTTGGAAGCCTAAAGACATTCCGCCACACCCTGAAAATAAATCTACTGTTCTAATTTTCAAATTATCCATCTATTCAAAAAGGTCAGGTGAATTGTAAATTATTGCATCAAATCTTCTTTCTGGACTAAGCAAATTTTGTCCACCACCCAAAATGATATTTTTTATCTCTTCTTTTGTGATTCTCGGATTTGTCAATTCATCACAAGTCATATATGGGTGAGTAACCATACCACTAACAGCAAATGCCTTGTCATTTTTTGTATTGTAGGATAGTTCATCAATTATTTTAGCGTGGTTGAACTGTCCATTTTCTGAAAAATCATAGAGCATTTTAAACAGCCAAATGATTGTTCTAATTTGTCTTGTGATTCTATTGTTTGAAGAAAGTTCACCACGAGCAACATCTAAAAAGAGTTGTGTAAATGCAAAGTTTGACCATACGAAGACATCTAAACAATTCTCTGAAAGTGTAGGGGATTTTCCCTGCGTTTTCCAAATAGGTTGCATTAAAATAGGCTCTTGTTTATCGAGAATGGATAGTGTTATAATATCAATTGTCTCAATCATTTGAGGTAAATACGCCCAAACCGAAGTTCCTTCTGTCCAGTCACTTATTTTGGCAAAATCCTTTGAAAAATGAGATTTAAAGTCGGAAAGACTATCCTTAAAATTAAAAACAATACTACAAGCAAGGTAGATAATTGTGTCTGGTCGAATGACAATTTCAGTTCCATACTTGTCCTCGTTTAGTTTGCAGGTAGTATTATCAGGTAGTGCTGTTAGTTTTATTTCTATTGGCTTTAAAGCTTGACAGCTATTCTTGCTTTGGGTAACTAAGTCAACTCTGGGTAAATGTCCAACTAATAATTGCTCATAAGGCGTATAGGCTGATTCAAATGAATAGAATAAGTCTTTGGAATTCGGGTCTAAACCAAAAAAGTCAGAAGTTGATATTTTGCTGTGAACAACCTTTAAGTCTCTGTTTAAGGTTAAATAAATATTTTCAAAATTCTTACTATGCAAGTATGCAGAAAGAGAAGCAGGAAAAGAAGAGTTGAACTGGTTTTTACCCCAAGAATTCTTTTGAGAGAAATCTCTATTTGAATATTTTATTCCGTAAAGTCCTGATTTATTTTCGTCCATTTATTTTATTCTTATAATTTTCACAAAGTTAGTAATTTCTCAATTTAAAACTGTGATTCCATGTCTATTCTTGTATGAAGCCCAACGTTTGACTATAAGTACCCATTTACATTTATTTCTCCATTACACCTTTGAAAAGGTACATATACACCACCGCCTGAGCATGTATTGTGTATCTTTTCTGTTTGGTTCATGACAATGATATTATCAGTTCAAATTTAAGCCCTACAAATGTAAAAAACTTATTTCTCAACCAGATGTTATTTTTCTGATCATACAAGATAGATTTGAATTCCATTTTCAGGGAATTTAAAAATGGAATAAGAGAATTTCAGGATTCCATTGTAACTTTTTTTTATGAACCCACGTCATAGTTCCAGAAACTGAAAAATTGAATAACATGAATAAGCTAAATTACAAAATCGCGATCATCAGTCTGATCTCAATTCTCCTAATTGGAAATGGTTCATTATTTGCCCAGACATTAAAGGGCAACAAGAAGGTTGAAAAACAGGAAAGAAGTGTTGACAGGTTCAGCGGGATCGATATTGGCGGGGCCTTTAATTTATATTTTACACAGGGTGAAGCAGGCCCGGTGGTGGTTGAAGCCGACGAAAACCTTTTGGATAATATTGAAACAAAGGTGAAAGGAGATGTATTATATATCAACTCCTCCCATATCAAAACTGCCTCAAAACTCAATATTTACATAAGCAACCCTGTGTTGGAATTACTCAAAGTGAGTGGTGCAGCCACGGTTAAATCAGAAAATACCATTCGCAACCCATCGCTGGAAATTGAAGCATCCGGCGCATCCCGGGTGGAACTGGATATAGAGGTCGGAAATCTGGAAACCAATGCTTCAGGAGCCTCTTTTTTAAGATTATCGGGTTTGGCTGACAAACATTCGATCGATTGCAGTGGTGCTGCTGAGATTAAGGCAGCCGACCTGGTTACCAGAAAAACAGAAGCGCAATTAAGCGGCGCTTCCAAAGCTACTGTAAATGCCACTGAAGAAGTTGATAGCGAGTCAAGCGGCGCCGGTATATTAAAAGTTATTGGCGATCCGGAAATAATCAAAACCAACAAGCCAACTTACTCTTACCGACATGATGACCGTTCAACCAGGATACGCACCTGGGAAGATGGCGACACAACCATTGTGAAAGTGGCGGGTGTGACCGTTGAAGTGATCGAAGGCGATTCGACAAAAGTATCCTTCGGAAACCACAACCTGGTAGTTGACGACCGGGGAAATGTAAAATGGCGGCGCAACCGGATCCAGAAATTTAACGGGCACTGGGCAGGTTTCGATATGGGCATTAACGGGTTTGTTACCAAGGATAATAACATAGACATCCCTAATGAATATGATTTCATGACGCTGAAATATGAAAAATCAGTAGATGTTAATATTAATTTCTATGAGCAAAATATCAACCTCATCAATAATAAATTTGGTTTGATCACAGGAATGGGGCTGCGATGGAACAACTATCGGTTCGAGAATAACATTGTGCTTGTGCCGGATTCATCGCAGATTTACGGTTATTCTGATTTATCAAGAAGCTACACCAAAAGCAAACTGGTTGTAAATACCCTCAATATTCCGATTTTGTTTGAATACCAGACAAACCGTTTTTCACGCAGAAATAGCTTTCATATAACAGCTGGTGTAATTTTTGGTTGGAGATACGCTACACACACCAAAGTTATGTACAAAGACAATGGCAGGCAAAAGCCAAAGAACTGGAACAGTTTTCATATGAATCCATTCAAATATGATGCTACCGTAAGAATTGGTTGGGGCATTATAAATCTATATGCAACCTATCAGCTTAATGCTATGTTCAAGGATAACCGGGGGCCGGAACTCTATCCGTTTGCCGTTGGAATTACATTTGTGGGCTGGTAAAAAAATGCAATCTACAATTAAAAGCCATCTAATTTATTGGATGGCTTTTTCTTTTCTGTAATTTCATTAACTATCCGTATTTTTTATATTTTTACCCTCAAATTAAATAAGTATAAAAATTAAAAAATATTCAGTATGTCAGGACATAGTAAATGGTCAACCATTAAACGTAAGAAAGGTGCTGCAGACTCCAAACGTTCAAAGATTTTCTCCAAGATCATCAAGGAGATCACCGTTGCAGTGAAAGAAAGCGGTGCCGATCCAGAAGGAAACCCGCGGTTACGAATGGCCATTGCAAATGCCAAAGGTGCCAGTATGCCCAAGGACAATATCGAAAGGGCCATCAACAAAGGTAAGGAAAAGGATGCCGCCAGTTTTTCCGAACCCACCTACGAAGGTTACCTGGCCAATGGTATTGCAGTGTATGTTGAGTGTACTACCGATAACCAGCAGCGTACGGTGAGCAATGTAAGGTCCATTTTCAATAAATTTGGTGGTAACCTGGGCACTACAGGATCGCTTGGTTTCCTGTTCGATAGAAAGGGTGTTTTTTCGATTCCGCTTAATGAAGGGATTGATATGGAAGATTTTGAGCTGGAGATGATCGATGCAGGGGCTGAAGATATTGTAGAGGAAGAAGGTATGATTACCGTCACCACCAGTATGGAGGACTTTGGGAAGTTTCAGAAAAAGCTGGAAGAATTGAAGGTTGAGGCAGAAAATGCCGAATTGCAGCGAATTCCACATGAAACCATTAAACTGGAAGTGGATAATGCAAAAAAAATATTGAAGGTCATCGACGTTTTTGAAGATGATGACGATGTTCAAAACGTGTTTCACAATCTGGAAATTACCGAAGAAATAATAGCTGAAATGGAGTAATCCTAGAAATTGTCAAAAAATACGTTTTCACCCACCTTCTGAAGGACAGGGCTATTTATTTCCCCATCAATTTTTTGGCTCTTAAAAAGTCACTAAAGTTAACATGTTAACGATGTTTA
>JABMQA010000430.1 GCA_013203545.1 Bacteroidota bacterium | reverse complement strand
TCGATACCCATTGCAACGGCCTGCTCCATGAGTTGCTCTCCTGCTGTGTATGCTTCGAAGTCGTCAGCCAACACAACATTTCCTCCGAAGAGGCTGTAACCAGCTATCGCCCAGTTCTGGACATTGCCAATGATCATGTGTCCTCCACGGATCATATCAGGATAGAAGCACATACCACCGGCGCTACTTGTACCACCAACATCGGCAATTACATCATAGAAGTAGCCAGTTTCAGCTCCGGCCGGGAATGTCATTTGAACAAAAGTAGCAGCGGCAGGTCCGCCTGTTTGTGCAAATCCCCAGAGGAATGGTCCGCCTGCGGTAAGGTTGTCATAGGCAAAGCCATAGTAGCTTGAGAATACTCCTGAGAGTACAAAGCTGCTAACTGTAGCACCGGCCCTGTCAAATTCAGTAGGATCGCTCGACCAGTTGTTGGCGATAAATGTATCGTTGTCTTCGTTATAAGCAATCGCACGGCAAGCTGTTGGTGCAATCCATTGACTGATGAGTGTACCCGTTAATGAACCGCCATCAAGGGTAAATTCATAGCAGGTAGTGGTTGCATAGCCACCATAGAAATAGGTTCCGTCGTATGCCATGTCACGTAATCCTCCACCAACAGCAGTAAGGCCGGGAACCGTTATCACACCGACAAATGCTCCGCCAGAGGCATCATAAGCATAGAAGGTGCCTGCATCAGCAGTTTGCCAGTCGGTGGTGTAAAGATAGGTACCATCGGTTTCAACACCAGCCTGACCCGGATAAGCAGGATCATTGGGATATGCGAATTCAAATGTCAATACATCATCATCAGTAGGTTCCAGTATGGCGTGACTGCCAACTGCATTTTCATCATTTTCGGTAAATTCAGGATTTGATTGTGGGAAGTTGTTTACTGCAACATTATCCTTACCTCCTCCTAAAATTTCAACTGTAAATTCGAGGTCACCCATATCGGTATTGAGCACTGAAAGTATTTGTTGTGAAGTGCCGCCAACAGGCAATGATTCGGAAAGTGACAGTGGATCAACAGCAATTGCAGGCATGTAAGGTACAAAAGCACACATTTCATTTGAATTATCTGTTGTTAAACCCGGAAGTAAATTTTGAGATACGGTATAGCAAGGCATATCGCCCTGGTTAACGCCATCGTCGTAGAATGTTTCTCCATATACCTCTGCAATCTGTTGTCCATCGCGGTTTACGTTAAATGACATCAGGAATGCATCTTCGCATGCCAGGTCAGCTACATAGCCATTGGTAGTTCCGCAGGGAGACCCTTCAAACACACTTGCCCCAATCCAGAACCAGTAGGTACCGGCAGGAACAATGGCATCGATACTAACGGGAACGCAAGCATCAGCCGTAGCGCTGTTGAGGATTTCCAAGCCATCACATCCGGCATTTCCATCGATGATGAAAATCAAAACCGGGAAGTCTGCCATGGCAGTCCAGGTAAGTTTTTTGGTGCCGTCGGTAACAATTTCATACCAGTCGGTATCCCTTGATCCACCATCTGCCCATGCTGTTCCGCAGTAAATATCACCACATGCAATGGGTGTCCAGGTTTCTGTTCCGGCTTCCATGTTGCATCCGTCATTCAGTGCTTCGCCACAGAGTTCAGGTTCTGGTATTCCATTCGGAGGACATATTGCGCATGGTACATAAGGTTCTCCCCACATATCAATGGTGTATTCGCCAAAGTCAGTACCGTAACCATCGATTACGATGAAATAAGTGTTTCCGCCACCCATGAACAATGCATCAAGCTGGCTTTGCCAGTCCGGGCAATCAACATAATCATCATTACAGGCATAGGGTAAACCTGGTGTATATTCATTTTCATAAATATACAGTTTTGTATCGTAACCTGATTCACAAAGTGTGATGGATACGATCATATTATCAACAGGTGTGTAGCTGTAAACCACATCCGGGGCTGTGCTGCCTGTGTAAGGGCAAGCTTCGTCGTAATCATTATTATATCCGTCGGTTGTACCCACTTCATAGAATGGTATTGCAGCAATGGGCGTGGCATCAGCAATTAAATCACCACCCTGACGTATGCCTCCGGGATTTGTGTAAACACCCGTAGGTTCTTCTTTTTGTGGAACTGAAGCAGTGTTGTACTGCGTTAAGTTGTAATTGCTTCTGTCGATAGGTATGAATAGCGGGTTTCCTGCCCAAGTAAGGTTAACACCAAAGTAATCAGCTTCTGCCGATAACAACTCGGGTGGTGAAAATTCGAGTAA
Source organism: Bacteroidota bacterium (assembly GCA_013203545.1). Taxonomy (GTDB): domain Bacteria; phylum Bacteroidota; class Bacteroidia; order Bacteroidales; family 4484-276; genus JABMQA01. The sequence goes on along the minus strand of JABMQA010000430.1, from coordinate 1,659 downwards.
GAAATCCTGTACGGTAAGTCCATCAAGTACAATGGTAACCGGTTCTGGTGTTGTTTGCGTAACATAACCCTCTTTTTCAGCAGTCACCCAGTAATCGCCTATAAGGATGTCCATTGTGTATGTACCATCCTCGCCGGTAACTGTGCTGAAACCGCGAAGTTCGTCAGCGGTAATGGTAACACCTGCAACCGGTGCCCTGGTAATAGGATCTGTTACAGTTCCTGCCAGTGTTCCAAGATCGCCGGTGATATACATTTCAACATGTACGGTTTGTGTACCAACATCCGGGCTGGAGCTAAAGACAATATCAGCAATATATGTCTGGCCAAGCACGCCGTCAGCTGCATTCAATGTCATTACAACAGTTTCAGTGCCTTTTACAACGCCGGGTATCGTACCGCTGGTCATATCAATCGAGATCCATGGAGTGGATGTGGAGCCGAGTTCATAGCCAAACAGGGTGTTAGGTGTACCCTGGGCACATCCACACAGCGTATATGTTCCAAGGACAATATCTTCAGCAAGGAAGAGGCCGCCGGCAATGCGGTCGGCGCCCAAATCACCACTAACCGAGTGCAGGAGTCCTGTAGCTGCTGCAGTGGCGATATCCCACTGTTCAACCCAGCAGCCACCACCGGTAGATGTACCGGCAAAGAACCACAAGGATGGCCCGCCTGCTGTCAGCTTATCGTAGGCGCATCCGTACATACTCGGTACGCCTGCAATGGAGTTCAGCTGGGTACCACTACGATCAAATAGTAACATATCGGCAGCCCAGTTGTTGCCCCAGAAACCATCTGCGTTATTGTCGTAGGCACAGGCCCTAACGGCAGCGGGAGCTGTGATGGTGCTAACCAATGTCTTGTTGGTAAAGTCCATTTCCCAAAAGTTGGTACCGGCGGCGGCCCCATAAAAATAGGTTCCATCGAAAGCCAGGTCCCGCAGACCTGTTACGCCCGCAATGGTGAAGGTTTCGATGAAGGTGCCGTCCAGCGCAAATTTATTGATGTTTGCAGAATTCCATATAGCGGTGTAGAAGAAGTTTCCATCTGTTTCGGCACCGGCATGGCTCACAAGGCCTGATGTTGTTTCCACATCATAGGCAAACTGCAGGTCGAACAAAGCATCGGTAAATTCAAGATTTGGTTTTACCTTTTCGCCATGTGTTTCGGCATCTTTGGTTGAGGTTACCTCAGATATTTCGATGGCCATATGGTTGTCAACCGGGAATTGGATGTTTGCAGTCCAGTCAACCGGTCCATTCCCGTCATTGGTCAGGAATATGTCCCTGAGTTCAACCCAGCCTACTTCAAGTTCTTCATCAAATAACAGCGGATCCACGGTAAATGTTGGTGCTGTAAGCTGTACATCCCATACATAATCGGCATCTATAACAACGCCGAGCTGTTCCTGTGGGTTGTAGCCTGCTTTTGTGCAGCCAAGGTCATAGGTGCCGGCATAAATGTCGATCGAATAGGTTCCGTCAGCGAGTGTTGTGATTTCGTATTCGGTATCCATGATGGTGATAACAGCATCAGCTACAGGAGCGCCACCGTCCAATTCGGTAACAATACCTGAAACATTAACCCAAACAGCTTCAAAGACATTGATATTATCGAGCCACCAGTAATTGATGTTAAATGAGTTTTCACCATAGGC
>JABMQA010000040.1 GCA_013203545.1 Bacteroidota bacterium | reverse complement strand
GAAACTCCCCAAAAGCCCCTTCACCCTGGTGCGCCATTCTCCTGTTGCTACATCATCGATGGTTTCAAACACGGTTTTATCCATATCCAGCATCTCGTGTTGATTCTGGGCGTAATAACCAATGTTTACCAGGTGTCCGAGTTCCAGTTCCCCATCGTATGGCAATTCGTTAACAATAACTTTCGACAGGGTGGTCTTTCCTTCTCCGTTCCTTCCAACAAAAGCAATTTTTTCACCTCTGGCGATCGAAAGTTCCAGGTTTTTTAACACAAGGTGACTGCCGTAGCTTTTCGAGAGGCCTTCCATTCTCACGGTGACCTTGCCTGAATGTGGCGCCGGTGGAAATTTAAAATGAATGCTTGATTTATCCGTATCTTCAATTTCAACCTTGTCCATCTTGTCCAGCATCTTTATCCTCGACTGTACCTGCCTCGATTTGGTGTTTTTATATCGGAAGCGTTCAATAAACCTTTCTATCTGTGCTATCTGCTGTTGCTGGTTATTAAAACTTGACATCTCTTTTTCCCTGCGCAGGGCCTGCAATTGCACATATTCGGAATAGGATGCCTTGTAACTGTAGATTTTTCCCAGTGTAATTTCGATGGTGCGTTTGGTTACGTTGTCGAGGAATGCACGGTCGTGCGATACCAGTAATACCGCGCCCGGATAATTGATCAGGTAATCCTCAAGCCATTGAATGGATTCGATGTCCAGGTGGTTGGAGGGCTCATCGAGCAAAAGAATATCGGGCCGGCTCAACAGGATCTTGGCCAGTTCTACGCGCATTTGCCAACCACTGCTGAATTCATTGAGAGGCCGGATAAAGTCGCTTCGTTCAAACCCGAGGCCAAGGAGCACCCTTTCGGAATTTTCATCAACCGAGTGTCCACCAAGTAAGTTGAACCTGTCGCTGGCATCATTAAGTTTGGATATCAGTTTCAGGTATTCGTTAGAATGAACATCGCTACTTTCGGCAATCTCTTCTGTCAGGTGTCTGATTTGCTTATCCAGATCCATGGTTTCTTTAAACGCCCGCTTTGCCTCATCTATCACCGTACGATTGCTTTCCGTATTCATCTCCTGCTTCAGATAGCCGATCGTCTGTCCTGAGGGAGAGGCCACATCACCTTTTTCAGGTTCCATTTCGCCTGCAATAACATTAAGCAGGGTTGTTTTTCCCGTGCCGTTCATACCCACAAGGCCTATGCGGTCCCTGTCGTTGATCAGAAAGGAAACACCTTTAAAAATGTATTCACCTGTAAAATGTACCGATATGTTGTTTACTGAAAGCACTATTCGCAAATTGGAGGGCAAAAGTATAAAAAAGGTTGGAGGGAAGAAGAATAATTGAAATATGGATTTGCTAATATACGAAAACACCCGACAAGATTTTAAAACACGAACAGGTTGCCATAACGATGAGTTCGGTCTAATAAGCAATAAATTGTTAGCGGTTTTATCGTGCCCTATTGGAGCAACAGAAGCTTCCGGCTTTCAGAAATTCCATCCGTTTCCAACCTCATCAAATACAAACCATCTTTCAGTCCCTCAGCATCCCAAACAAAACCATGTTCACCGGCCGGCGTAAATCCTGAATGTAAAGTTTTGATTTTCTTTCCGGTGATGTTGTGGATTTCGAGGTTTACAAAACCGGCATTGGGAAGGGTGTGGTGGATGGTGGTATGGTTGTAAAATGGATTGGGATAACACTCAACGCCAAACGCCCCAACCAAATCCCGATTGCTATCGGAGTCAAACTCCTCAACGCCTACAGCTAAATTCTGATTTTCGTATGCACCCATTTCAATTCTTCCACCGTAAAGACGGGGATTACCTGCCAGGTCAAATTCAGGCAGGTTGAGTCCGGTTGTATCGGGAATTCCTGTATTAACGCACGGGGAGTCATTCTGCAGGGCATAGGGATAATCACCAGAGCCAACAAATAGTGGATCCAGATTAATGTTTCCTGCACCTGGCCAGCCTCCACTTTTTATATCCGAATAAGATACTAAAAATGATCCTCCCAATTCATTTGGAGCATTATCCCACAAAATGCTGTTAATTATTTCCACTGGGGCTGATTCACTGTAAATCCCACCACCATGAGTTTCGGTAGTATTATTTGCACAGGTTATATTTTGCAAAATAACATTGCAATTAACCATAATGCAAATCCCGCCTCCGTAGCTGTTGTGACTTTCAGAATGTGTTTCATTATTTGTAATAAGATTATTGCTGATTACCCCCGACCCATTATGAAAACTTATACCTGCACCCCAGGAGTTACTATTGCCAGTAACTGAATTAAATTGAATAATGTTATTGAAAATATATGTGATGATGGGTGAGCCGGGTATCATATCAACTTCAATGCCACCACCATCAGCATACTGATTCTCGTTAATACATTCATTGTACTGAATAATATTATTTTTTATAATTGCATTGGTTGTAACGCCAATGCCTCCGCCAAATGCAGTTTAGCCCAATGCCTTGCTCGTATTATGGCTGATGGTATTGTTAGCTATAACAGCCCATGTGATATCTGCACCTTTTATACATTGAATCCCAGATCCACCAGCATTTTGGTTTCCTTCCACCTGATTATTAATAACCTTATTGTTAATAATTTTGGATCCTGAGTTGTAGGTATAAACTCCTCCTCCGGCCATCATTTGCCAGTTTGGGAAATGTACTCCTGACCCACCTGTTATGGTAAAGCCATTGAGGATTGAGGTAGTATCTTCACCATTGATAAACATAACTGTAGCGGCACTGTCAGGATTCTGGGCCATACTACCATCAATAATGGTGTTGTTGATGTGGTTGGTGTCAGCATCCAGGATGTACATGCTGGCAACAGTAATTGCTTTGCCCATAAACCGGATGTTTTCGATATATGTTCCTTCATCTACCAAAACTGTGTCACCATTGGTGGCGGCATTTATTCCTGCCTGGATGCTTGGCTGGTTTGCAGGCACGTGTATGATTTGTGCATTGAGTGAAAAAACAACAAATGAAACAAGTGCAATGATTAAAGTATTGCTTTTCATAATAACCTCCATTTTTAATGCTAATTAATAAATTCGAAAAAAACTGGTGTAAAATTAAGCCGGGTGTGGTGGGATTACGTTATGCAATGTTTCAATCACTTTTTCTAATGTTGCATATGGGGATTCGGATCAGTTTTTATCCCTCTTGATCCAATTGGTTGAGATATTCGGTGGGTGATAGCCCAAAGTGTTTTTTGAAACTTATCGAAAAATATGATGCTGTATTGAATCCTGCATCGTAGGCAATTTCTGAAATGGATCCAGCTCTGTTTTTCAGTAATACGATGGCATAGTTTAGCCTGATTGTACGGATGAACTCTGTTATTGACTGGTTTATCAGGGCGCTTAATTTCCTGTGCAGCTGGAAACGGCTTAATGCCATGTCAGAAGCAAAATCCTCAAGGCCATATTCGGGGTTCGAAAGATTTTTATGGGCCACAGCTTTGGCTTTTTGCAGGAATTTTTCATCCATGCTTAAGACTTTATCTTTTATGTTTTCCCGATCAAGTTCGAAATTTCTCCGGTAGTGTTCACCCAGCCTTCTGCGTTGATGGATGAGGTTTTTTACCCTCAGCTGCAATTCCTCTCCTTCAAAGGGTTTTGTGATGAAATCATCTGCCCCGGTTTCCAGGCCTTCCAAACGGCTTTCCTTTGATGCACGCGCAGTAAGAAGGATTACAGGAATATGGCAGGTTTTTTCATCTGTCTTAAGTTTTTGACATAAAGTGTTACCATCCATTTTTGGCATCATTACATCGCTGATGATGATATCGGGAATATACTGAATCGCTCTTTTTAATCCATCCTCTCCGTTGCCTGATTCGATGATCTGATAATAATCCTGAAAAAATTCGCGGATAAAAGAACGCATGTCAGGGTTGTCTTCAACGATAAGAAGTACCGGGACATCTTTCTGTGTTGCGTGTTGCAGCTCGCTGGTAACATTTGGGTTGTCCGGGATTCCAGGTTCGAAGTTGAGGGAAGCAGCCTGCCCGGACATTTCGGGGGAATCCTGCTTTGTGGAATTTAGAGCTTGTCCTTCAGGATTTAGTTGTTTTGGTTCAGTTTTTTCTGTCTCTACAATTTCATCTGGTTTGAGATGTCTCTTCCCAATGGGCAATGAAATGATAAAAGCAGTTCCCTCACCCGGCTTACTATTCACTGTAACGTGTCCATGATGCAAGTTTACCATCTCTTTAACTATGGCCAGGCCAATTCCAGTTCCTTCCTGTTCACGCGACAAGGTATCGTCTGCCTGGTAAAAGCGATCGAAAATGTAGGGGAGTTTTTCGGGTGGAATGCCAGGGCCGGTGTCGGAGATGGAGATGCTCACCCCCCTTTGTCCCCCCTCAAGGGGGGATAATAGAGCGCTGCTACTTTCATCTTGTAAATGGGGTTTTTGGATATCTGCCCTACCTATCTTTGGTGAACTCATGGAAGCAGTACTATCCCCCCTTGAGG
>JABMQA010000429.1 GCA_013203545.1 Bacteroidota bacterium | reverse complement strand
GTTCCGGGTTCGAGTTCGTAAGCATTGCATGTGATTTCAACATCAATTGATTCGTTTTGGTTTAGGGTGCCAGTTACCGGAGGGTCCATAGGCATCCAGGGAATATTACTAACGACACTCGTAATGGTCACAGATATATTGGTTGCCTGATGTCCGCCATCACCATAGGTATCTTCTATCCATATTTTCCAGGTACCGTTCATCTCTTCACCATTGAAATCAGAAAGGTCAACCGAATAGTTTCCTGATGGGGTGCCCACTGCAATAATGCCGATAGTGCCTTCCGGAGATTCTACTATAAAACTGCCTTCTTCCGGATAGTTATCTGATTGCCAGGTGTAGTCAATTTCAAAACCACCAATCTCCCCTGAATCAATGATCTCAAGTTCGGTCCAGCCTAATTCGTTATAGGTATTATAATCCCAGCTACTGGCTGATGGACTGTCAGGTATATCAAATTGCGATTGACCATAAACAGTTGTATTTGTTTCGATTGAAAAGTTCAGTGCAATTTCTCCAATGTTTGATATTGTGAGGGATACAATATCACTACCCCCAACCGGTGCGGTAGCACTCAACGAATCCGGATTTACCATGATATTTGGAAAAGCCTGCATGCCCACAAAAAATGTATGAGGGTCGGGTTCACCGATCAAAGGATGTGTTTCCCTTCTTCCGGATTCATCCGCTGCAAAAAGGTAGTACTCTATTTCGCTGCCGGCCGCAGCTCCGGGAATTGTTCCAGCCCATAACTGGCCCGATGAATTTGTCATATTGTCCATTTGCCATGCAGCGCCGTTAACCCTGTAATAGATAATCACAGAATCGTTGTAAATGGCTTGCTGGCTGAAATTTTTGATGGTAGCTTCAATTGCATAATCGGCTTGTACGGGTTGCTCACCCAATAGTGCCACATGGCGGATGTGAAGCAAACCCATATCTGCAATGCCTTTGGCGCGACAATGCAGCGCATCGGTCGATTGCCAGGTACCGGTAAATCCCAGCACTTCATAACCCGGCATGGCTTCCTCGTATGAAGCAAGGGCATCATCATCCCATTGAGATCCGGTAATCGGAACAAATACCCTTTTGTTCAGGATCAGTGAGTTGGTGTAAGGCTGATCGTTGGGGGTGTAAACCCTGAAAACCCTGAACGGTGTGCCATAGGAGGATGTTTGGGCAGCATAATAAGCGGCGGCGGCTTCAATTTCATCGTATTGGGCATGACTTGTTGGAACCTCCCTGATCAGCACTTTGTCCACACCTAAAAACTTGCCCCAGCAATCTATATGGTCGATGTAGGTATTGTTAGGATCAGCAACAACATGGTAGTCCTGGATGCCCAAATAATCCTCGAATATTTGTGCTATCTGGCTGTGTGAATAACCCGGGTTCTCCTCCCATATCAGTTCGGATGACGATGATATACCCATGCCATCGGTCATATAGTTTCCGCCGGCTGTTTCGATATCCATTTCAAAAAGGTTGATGCCCAACTCCTGTGCAACTTTCGAAGGAATGGCATTGTCGCCGGGACGTGGCCGGTTATAAGTGAAATCCATGACACCCAGTTCATCATTTCCATCGAAAATAAACCATGGGCCATAATCGCGGGTCCAGTAACTGTCGGATGGGGCGATAATGAAATCGCAATTGGCAGTGTTTACACCCTGGTTCTGGTATTGATTGATTACGTATGTTTCTTCAACCATACTGGCAACAATCGTTGTAACATTACAATGCTGCGACATGGCAGCGATGACCTGGTAAGAAATGCCAAAGGAGTACCTGATCAAAACCGATTGCATCCTGTCGAATTCTGCAATATTTGTTACCGGAGTGTCAGGTGGGTCAGTGGGATCTTTATCCTTTCCAATCAGGTGTTTGAGTTTCGCCTCTTCCGGGGTCATCCAGTGCTGGAGTGATGGTTTTTTCTTTGGGGAGGCGTTTTTGTCCTGGGCGGTCAATCCTGCCGGGATCAAAAACAGTACGGCGAGTGTAATGAGTAAGATGTTGTGTGTAAGAGTTTTCATGAGTTTGTTTGTTAGTTGATCTGTCATTCTCTGATTTCGTGGGCAAAAGTAGTTATTTTGCTTCGGATAGGTTAATGAAAATTTGTATTTATCAATCAGGTATGGCTTGTGGTATGATTTGAAACCAAAACCCCGTCCAATAACGAAACCCTTACTGGGTTTTTATGTTTCCATCAATCTGGCCTATTGCTACAATAGCCGCAACCCCTCCCGGTTGTTTCCTGTTATCACAGGAAACCGCTTCAGATGGAAGGCTGAATCCGGCTGACCACCCGAGGTGCAGAGCACCGGTGATCTTTGTAGGAATTTATTGCCAGAATGGTGATTATTGGGATTTGCAATGCTACAAATATTCCGGTGCGCTGCACCTGTGGAGGTCAAAGGTTGCTTCATTGCTCCAGAGGCTGCCGGTGTGCTGCATCTGACATCCTGACTGCTGAGACTTCACAGCTTTGTTGGAATGAAAAACCTTATTTTTCTTTTTCTAACCTTAGTAGAATGGATTGTTCATGAATGATTTTCAATCTTGTTTCATGATCCTTGATATCACAGAAATTAAAAAAATAAGGTCGGGTTGATTTGTGTGTGAAGAATTGTACTAAGGTCTGGGAAAAGATAAGGTTTATCGAATTTATAAACCGGTTTCAGGCCAATGAGTCCCCAATGATTACAAAAATGAAGCCCCACATTTATCAGAAACCAGGTGCAGCGCACCGCCAATCTTTGTAGAAAAGATAATTTATATGGATCGCGGAGGTGCAGCCCGGTTTGTTGCGAGGCAAGTCACAGGTAATATCTACAGGCAGGGTTTCCCTGGTAATAAAAATTAGTCAAGCGTATTTCTAATTCCTGGGGAAATATTTATAAATATCTTTCCGATGCAAACACCTGATAAATTCAACTGTTGATCCGGTAATGATTAATCCCAGAATGCTTTATCAATCTTCACTTCCATAACGAAGATCTTTCAAAAATTCTTCAGTATTAACAAATTCACCGGTTTTTCCTTTGGATATCGCAATAGATAAACCAATATTTTCAATTTCTTCAGTTGATAGTTTTCTGGCAGAAATACCCATCTTTTTGGCCAATTGCAGTATGAGTTTTAAATCTTTTCCTGAATCAGTATGTAGGATAGGACTTTCCATATCCGGTTTTTTTCTACAAAATTAGCAATATTTTGATACCTGAAAAAGAAATTTTCAATATCGAAAAGGTGAATTTAGCTAATTGAATTTTGAGGTATAGGGATGGGATGGTTTTTATAAAAATGGAGTGGCCTACCGTAATATCTGCCAAAATAAAAATCACCAAATCCCAAATGAACTTAAATTGCCTTATCTTTGCAAAAATTTAATACATCCAACTATGGGCTTATTCACACTACTTGCTTTTACGTTTGGTCCGATGGAGATCGTCATCATACTGGTAATCGTGTTGTTGCTTTTTGGTGGTAAAAAAATTCCCGAACTGATGCGCGGCATGGGCAAAGGGATTAAGGAATTTAAAGAGGGCGTAAAGGACGACGAAAGTCAAAAAGAGAAGAAAGACTGAATCTCCTGAACCGGACACCGGATTATTTATCCGTATTATTCCTTGAATCTCACGCAAAGGGTATAGATTTTTTCGGCACAAAACTGAGAAAAAACCTTTTCGTGGGAACATCCCAACCGGCAAAACAGACAACGTTAATCTATCCCGAAAGCCCCGATAGCTATCGGG
>JABMQA010000428.1 GCA_013203545.1 Bacteroidota bacterium | reverse complement strand
CGGATGGGCATTTGTAGCGGCACAGGATTCACTGGCAAAAGTCAATCTCGAAACAGGTAAAATTAATCAAATCGTGGCATTACCAGGTGTGAACAAGTTTGCTGTTTACCAGGATAAACTTATAGTTAGCCGTCAGTATCCGGCCACTTCAAATTTTCTTCAAATCAGGGATGCCGGCGATCTGACCTTGATTAAAAACATTCCCGAGATTTCTGATGAATCATGGGAAATTAGTGTTGTTGGTGATTCGGCTTATGTCTCAGTTGCTGGAGGCTGGGCGGCAACTGAAGGTAAATTGGCCATTGTCGATTTGGTGAATCTTGATTTTGTAAGGGAAATCAACCTGGGTGGTGATGCAGCCGGAATCGGGCCGTCTTATCAGGTAGGAAATTCAATATATTTTGTATGCAAATCACCCTGGGGTGCTACATCAGGTTCTGTTGCCACTTATAACATCCTCACAGCCGGATATGAGGTTCATTTATTTCCATACCCGCTCGGAGAGGGTGCCGGAATTTACGAGGCTAAGTTGTACCTGGTTATGGACGGAAACATTGGGGTGATTGATCTGACATCCTACTCAATAGCAGAATCCGAACTGATACCAAATCCATTTACCGATCTCGAAATCACAGCGTGTACCCTCGATACCATCAATGAAAAACTATATGTAAACTATTCCTACTGGATAGCGCCTGCGGGATCGGGCAGAATCTATGACCTTTCGGGAAATCAGACCGGGGAATATGAGGTGGGAATTTCAGCGGAGGAGGTTTTGGTTCAATATGTTGATTTGACTGCCATCCCCAGGAATGTTGAGAGTGTGAAAAGTCTCCGGGTATCACCAAACCCATGTGCAGATCATCTGTTGGTTTCATTCCATGAAGCTTTCTCAGATTTGGTAATTACAGATCTGCAGGGAAAAGTCTTGAAAATGGTTAATAGCGATCCGACAACAAATTGCAGCATTGATGTCTCGGAATTTAGTGCAGGTATGTATGTTATTTGTGTTGATCGTAATGGCTGGCCTGAAACCACAAGATTCATCAAAAATTAAACACATGAAAAAAGCTGCAGTCATCCTTATTATTCTGAACCTTCTTTTTCCAACCTTGTTGTTAAAAGCACAGTTTCCTCCGGCGGCAGGTCAGGAGGGTACCACCGCCATCCATACCGACAGTAGTATTTTTGTTGCATGGGCTTCGGCGTGTGAAGTTGTTCAGGGGCCTGTAAACATTCTGGAACCAACAGGAATGGCGGCATCCTTTGGAGGGCCTCCGGAAGCCATAGGAAAGGCCGAAGGAAATTCGGTAAATGTTGTCAGCCTGGGAGATTGCGGTTTCGCAATACTTCAATTTGAGATACCCATTGCCGATGGAGAAGGGTGGGACTTTGCCGTATTCGAAAACGCACTGAACGATACCTTTCTGGAGCTTGCATTTGTTGAGGTTAGTTCCGACGGGGAGAATTATTATATGTTTCCTGCCATTTCGCTTACACCCGGAAATGAACAGGTAGGCACTTTTGGTGAAATAAATACTGAGATGATCAACAATATGGCAGGGAAATACCGGCAGGGATATGGAACACCGTTCGACCTTTCGGAACTTTCAGGTTACCCGGAGCTGAATTTACAGTCGGTAACCCACGTCAGAATTACAGATGCCATCGGGTGCATCCAGAATCAATACGCCTTTTTCGATTCACAGGGAAATGTGATCAACGATCCGTGGCCAACACCTTTCGAAACCGGCGGATTCGACCTGGATGGTGTGGGTTTGATAAATACGGCCAGCGAGGGACTGAATGAAAATACTGCAGATATTTCCATTTATCCTAATCCCTTTGCGGATGCTCTACAAATTGATATTTCCGGGGAAAACAAAGCTATTTCTTTGGAAATTTTTGACATGAATTCCGTCAGTATCTACAAATCAGAAATTAGATACCGTAAGCAAATCCAGTTGGGTAGCTATCCTGCAGGATTGTATTTTATCCAGATAAAACATCAGGATAACATCTTCATTAAGAAAATTTTAAAAATAGAATAAACATAGTATCAATCAATATATTCAAAAAAAGCGTCGGTCAACTTATTGCATTAATAAAGGGAATATAAAACCCTTGGGCATCGGTCATTTCGATCCGCCAGTTGGCGGAAGAAATCTAAAACAATAAATTAGTGGGGATTAGATTTCTCGCTAACACTCGAAATGACCGGTTCAAAATAATATGACTGACTCAAGATATTTGCTCCTTAGCAGGACATGACATGACAAAAGCAGGTAAATACATATTGCTATTACTTTTGATCGGAAACATTCTTTCCCTCCGATCACAAATGATTTATGACACGCTCGATTTGTCGGCGGTGGAGATATTCAGCCGGAAAGTGGACAAAATGGCCGGATACAAAGTCCTCGAAGTGGATTCAATCATTATTGACGATCACCGGACAGGTACCCTGGCGGAGATGCTCTCCTCCTCAGCACCACTTTTCATTAAAAATTACGGAAGCGGTACCCTGGCCACCAGTTCCATACGGGGCGCATCGGCATCACACACACAGGTTATCTGGAATAATATGAACATCAATTCGCCTATGCCGGGTCAGTCGGATTTTTCGCTGATCCCCAATTTTTTTATAGATAATGTAAAGGTTTACTTTGGAGCCGGATCGATTTTTGAAACCAGCGGTGGTCTGGGCGGAAGTATTCATGTAAGTGACCGGGTTGATTGGAAGAATAAACTAAAAGTCCGACTGATGCAGGATGTGGGCAGTTTCGAAACCTATAAAACCCATGGCCTGATTGGTTTCGGAAATCAAAAAATTCAATCTGCTACAAAGTTCTTCTTTGTTAATTCCAGGAATGATTTTACCTTTCACAACAATGCGATCGATCCTGAAAATCCTCCAGAAGAGACCCGTAAGAATGCAGGATACCGTCAGTTTGGATTATACCAGAACCTGGCTGTAAAAATTGGCGGGAGATGTACGCTGAAAGGTCGTTTCTGGCTGCAAAGCAACCACCGGGATATTCCATCAAACCTGCTGGTAAGCGGCAATGGAAACAGGGAACATTCTTCCGAAAAATTCATCCGTTCCACAGTGGATTTTCAGCACCAGACAGGCATCTCCAGTGTATTGATCCAAAGCGGTTTTTCTCACAATGTTTTCAACTATACCAACACCATTTCTGAAATTGACTCGGACAATGAGGTCAACTCCTGGACAAACCTTTTGGAGTTCGAATATTTTAAATTTGCAAATCTGACCATCACCACATCTGCAACATTCGACCTGCACCATGTAAATTCGGAAAACTACAAGCGGAATGTTGAAAGAAAACAGGGATCGATAGCCATGGGCATTAATTACCGGTTAAGTAAGCGCCTCTTTATAAATTGTGTGTTCAGACAGGAATTGATCGATGAAAAATTAGCGCCTTTTACCCCATCCGCAGGAATCAATCTGAGAATTTTAAAAATGCATGATTTTAATTTTAAACTAAACATTGCCAGGAATTTTCATGCACCAGCGCTGAACGACCTCTACTGGTATCCCGGTGGCAATCCAGATCTGAAAAATGAAAACGGCTATTCGGCGGAGACCGGACTGGTATTTAAGCGGAATCCCGGAAAAATATCACTTTCAACAGAGATCACCGCCTTTTACAACAACATCGATAACTGGATCATCTGGCAACCCGATTCCGTTTTTAGCTACTGGACAGCCTACAACCTGAAAAATGTGATCAGCAAAGGGTTTGAGGCCGGAATAAAATTATCAGGGAATGTTGATAAAGTCCGGTGGAATTACAATTTCCAGTATGCATTTACATCTGCGCATAATAGTACCAGGATATCAGATAACGACCAATCCTACAACAAACAGATTATTTACGTTCCTGAGCATACCTTCAACCAAAATGCAAGGATCGGATGGAAGCAATTTGCAATTTCATGGACCATGAGCTATACGGGCAAACGCTATACAACTTCCGACAATTCGAGGTATATGCCTTCTTTTCTTTTGCATGACCTGATGCTCTCGAAAACATTTGAAATGGGAAAATCCGATCTAAAAATCCGGCTTAGCGTCAACAATCTGGCGGGTACCGATTACCAGGTGATCGCATGGCAGCCCATGCCGGGCAGGAATTTTATGTTTACTGTATCATACAATTTTCTGAGGAATAACATCTCTCGCAAAGGCGCAGAGGCGCAGAGGATAAACTAAAAGTGTTTCCAAATGGACCAAATAAAAATCGAAAAACCTGCTCACCCACTTCTATCAATGAAGAGTCCTTTCTTTTCTTTGCGTCTTTGCG
>JABMQA010000427.1 GCA_013203545.1 Bacteroidota bacterium | reverse complement strand
ATTTTGATGTGATCCTGCTGGATATGAATTTCACAGCGGGAAACAACACTGGCAATGAGGGCATCTTCTGGATGCGGGAAATTCTGAAATCTGATCCGGATTCGATCATCATCTTTATCACAGCCTATGGTGATGTGAACCTGGCCGTAAAGTCCCTCAAGGAAGGTGCAACCGACTTTATACTTAAATCGTGGGATGAGGAGAAGATTTTATCTACCATATTGTCGGCTTTCAAACTCAGGAAATCGAGGGTCGAAATCAGGAAACTTAAAGAGAAACAAAAACACCTGACCGAGAATTCCGGCAAGGAAAGCTGCTTTTGTGAAGGGCAATCGGATGCCATGAAACAGCTTATGCTGATTGTGGACAAGGTCGCGAAAACAGATGCCAATATCCTGATCCTTGGCGAAAACGGAACCGGCAAGGAGGTGATCGCAAACGAAATCCATAAAAGATCCCACAGGGCTGATGAGTTGTTTGTAAATGTTAATATCACGTCTCTAAGTGAAAGTTTGTTTGAGAGTGAGCTATTCGGACACGTTCAGGGAGCTTTTACCGATGCAAAAAACGACAGGGCAGGTCGCTTTGAAATTGCTTCGGGGGGCACACTCTTTCTGGATGAAATCGGTGACCTGCCGCTTTCCCTTCAATCCAAACTTCTTGCTGCCATTCAAAACCGGGAAATTACCAGGGTAGGTTCACACCTTCCTGTACCGGTGGACATCAGGCTGATTTCCGCCACCAATAAAAACATAAAGAATATGGTGACTGACCACCAGTTCAGGGAAGATCTTTTTTACAGGATCAATACCATCCGGATTGAAATACCCCCCCTACGCAACAGGCCTGAAGATATTCCGCTTCTGGCAAACTATTTTCTGGACAGGTATGCGGAAAAATATTTCAAACCTGGACTAAGTATATCTCCCATGGCAATGAATGAGCTGAATAAGCAACCCTGGCCGGGCAATATAAGAGAGCTGGAACATGCCATCGAAAAGGCCGTAATTATGTGTGACGGGTATAAACTTACCCCGGGCGATTTTTTCGTTTCTGCTGAACCAAGCCACCTGAATATTTCACCTGATACATTTAACCTTGCTGAAAACGAAAAGCATATCATCCTTAAAGCACTGGCTCAATTTAAAGGCAATGTTTCACTTACTGCGGGCAAACTGGGCATCAACCGGACAACCTTGTACGAAAAAATGAAAAAGTATGGTTTTTAAAAAGTTCTATCTTGTCGTCACCATCTATATCCTTCTGATCCTAATCACATCTTTTGCGTTCGCTTTTACTTTTGTATTGGAATACATGCTGATCACAAGGTATTCATTGCTGACCATAATTTTAATCGAAATGATATTTCTATTTGTTTATCTCAACAGGGTTAACAGTGATATCAGCAGGTTCCTCGACTCATTCAAATACCAGAACAACCGATTGGTTTTTTCGCGGCCTAAAACAATCACCGATTTTAAAACCATGTACCAATCCTTTGATAGGATAATAGGGGAGTTTGAAAATGTGAAAATTGATAAGGAAAAAGAGTACCAGCTTTTTACAAGTGCCATTCAGCACACCGGGATAGGGTTGCTGGGTTTTGATGAATCGGGAAAAGTAATATTGATAAATAATTCGTTTTTAAAGCTTTTTGAGATTCATCATCTCTCAGATGTAAGCGGCCTGTCGTTAATAAAGACAGATTTGCCCGACCTGCTGTTGCAACTCAGGGCGGGCCAAAACGAACTGCTAACCATCAGGAAAAATAATTCAACCATGCAAATTTCGCTCAGGGTGAGCATGATGAAAATCGAAGATAGGGTCATTAGGCTGGTTTCATTTCAGGATATCCGGCACGAAATTGAACGAAAAGAGGTGGAGGCCTGGCAGAAACTTGTGCGTGTGGTCAACCATGAAGTTATCAATTCACTGAGCCCGGTCAACCTTTTATCTTCCACACTTCTGCGTTCAATCGAAAACTATGTAAAAGATTCCCCTCATGATCCTGTTTCAGGAGAACTGCTCGACAACATCAGCCAGGGATTGACAGCCATTAAAAACCGTAGTTTTGGGCTTACCAGTTTTGTTGACCGGTACCGAAGATCGATGCAATTACCCCAGCCTGAAATGAGAAAAGTGAACATTAATACACTGTTATCTGAAATTCAGATGCTATTCAACGAGGAGATGTCATCGAAATATATAAAATTTACGGCCCTTGTAAATCCTGAAAACCTGCATATTAATGCCGACAGGAAAATGGTAGAACAGGTCATCATTAACCTGATTAAAAATTCAATATGGGCCCTGGAATCGGCACAAAAGCCTGCCATCAATATTTCAGCATCAAGCAACAACGGCGTAACAACATTGGAAATAACCGACAATGGGCAAGGCATTTCAGACAAAATCAGGGAAAATATTTTTGTTCCATATTTTTCGACAAAGGAGGGTGGCTCCGGAATCGGATTAAGCCTGTCGATGCAAATCATGAAACTTCACGGTGGTACCATAGAAGTGGAATCGAAACCGGGGGCAGGGACTACTTTTTCGTTGAAGTTTTTTGGGTAATAAAAAAATTGGGAATTTTGAAAGGGATTACTTCTCTTTGTCTCCCCTAGGGGCATAGCCGTCAAGTTAAGGAATGATATTTATCCATTGATTTAAAAGAATAAGAACCCGGTACGGGTTCTGTTATTGTAGTATGTTAATAGCAAGCAAGGTGTTACAACCCGGTACGGGTTGAGCTTACTAAAGCATTTTCTTGAGAACAACCCATACTGGGT
>JABMQA010000039.1 GCA_013203545.1 Bacteroidota bacterium | reverse complement strand
CCGTCTCCGCCACCCACCCGCAGGTCCGGCCATCGCTGGAAGACCCACCTCAAACGGACGCTACCAGTTTGCTTTTCGTTCCAACCTGAAACCTCCAAACCTTCAAACCTGAAACCTGCAAACCTTCCAACCTGAAACTTTTTAACAGGCATCATATTTGGTTCTCCCTGTCCGCCTCTCCCAATTACCTCTTTCACCCTTCATTTTACCATTATCAAATTTCAATTCGCACCCGACATATCGAATCATTTCTTATTTTTGTGGAGTAATTCATCAATACTGACTCAAAAAATACTATTATGAAAAGATTGCTACTTGCTCTCATGGTGCTTTTCCTGGCACTCAGCTCACAAACCCAGGTTACCAATATTAATCCGGATCCGGATGGCGACCCCTGGATCGTTGGCGGATTGCGCGAACTTACACCCGCAGATTATGAAATGCTTAGCAAAGTTCCACAGTGGAAACCGGAAAATCCGGCAAGATTAAAAGATCTGCCCCTTCAGGTGGACAATTCAGTCAATCCCTGGTTCCGGCCCATTTTTTCACAGAGCGGCGGTTCGTGTGGACAAGCCAGCGGTGTGGGGTATAATTTTACATACGAAATTGATTATGAAAGGCAGGTGGCAGCTAATGTACCCGAAAACCAATACCCAACCCACTACACCTGGAACTTTCTGAACGGAGGTGTTGGTGGCGGATCATGGTATTTCGACGGGTGGATGATCATCCGCGAAGGTGGCTGCCCGACTGTTGCAGCATATGGTGGCATTGCCGCCGGCGGCCCCGAACGATGGATGACAGGTTATGATATGTACTACGATGCCATGTCCAACCGTACCCTCGAATTCTATGCGATCGATGTACGTGATTACGACGGGCTGGAAATACTGAAACAATGGCTACACTCCCGTGATGGGGATGAGCTACCAGGAGGCCTGGTCAACTTTGGCGCCGGTATCGGTCAGTCAACCTTGTCATCGCTACCTTCCGGCACGCCCAATGCCGGAAAACCGGTTATCATTCAATGGGGAACCAGTGCCGACCATGCCATGACCTTTGTGGGTTATGACGATGAAATCTGTTACGACTTCAACAACGATGGCGAATATACCACTGATATTGATATCAACAACGATGGCGTGGTGAACCTCCGCGACTGTGAAGTGGGCGGTGTGGTCATGGCCAACTCATGGGGCACCGGCTGGGGATACCTTGGAAAAGCCTATGTGATGTACAAATTGCTGGCAGATCCCATCGAGGAGGGTGGCATCTGGTCAAATGCCGTACATATCCTACAGACCAAACCGGATGCCGAGCCAAAACTTACCATTAAAGCTACCATCACACACACTTCCAGGAATAAACTGAAACTGATGGCGGGTGTCTCTTCAAACCCTGATTCGGAGAAGCCTGAATTTTGTAAAGCATTCCCCATGTTCAATTACCAGGGTGGCAATCTGTTCATGCAGGGCGGATATTCAACTTCGGACAAAACCATCGAGATCGGGGTGGATATCACCGACCTGCTCTCCTACGTGGAACCGGGCGAAGATGCAAGATTTTATCTGCAGGTTGTGGAACAGGACCCCAACTTTTCAGGCGATGGCGAGGTGGTTTGTTTTTCGATCATCGACTATACGGATGGTCAGGAGGAGGTCATCTGCGAGCTGTCGAATATCCCAATCGACAACAACGATACTACACTACTCTGGGTAAACAAGACCATTGACTTCGATAAAGTTCAGATCACTACAAACCAGCTCGATCCGGCGGTTGCATTCGAACCTTACAGTTATACGCTTGAAGCTGTTGATGGAACACCACCCTATACGTGGTCCTTTCAAATGGAATACGCCGAACAACAAATCACCAACCCATTCCCTGCCGTTACCACCAACCAGTTACAACCCACCAGCGACGACGATGGCTTTGCCATCCAGGGTATCGATTTTGATTTTCCGTTTTATGGTAATAATTACAACGAGTTGACAATCCTTACCGATGGCGCCATCACCTTCGATGGCAATTTCAGCTACATCCGGGACGATCCGGGTATTATGGCAAACCGTTGCATTGCAGCCTATTGCGCCGACCTGATGATCTACCCGTTTTTGGATGATGGGATGTTTTATGAAGGCGATGAAACACATGCCACCTTCAGGTGGATTACCTCTAAATACGATGACCCGAGTTTTTATCTTGATGCTGCTATTACACTATATCCCGATGGAAGGATACAGTTTTTCTATGGAAACTATATCACATCGGCAACAGATTGGGGTTCGGGAATTTCATCTGGTGATGGTGTGAATTACCATATTACTTCCATCTCAGGTATGATAAATATTCCGGATGATTTTGCGACACAAATAGCCAGTGAGCCCTTTCCGATGGGTATGGAGATCAGTAATGGCGGAATATTTCACGGCACTCCCGTCGAGGAAGAAATGACCTGGAATATTGCCTTTAAGGTTACAGACTACAACAGGATTTCCAGCATGAAGACCTTGCCGTTTTCTACCGAAACAGTTGCTGTGCATGATCTGTCAGTTAATACACATGCACATTTGCAGGTATCCCCCAATCCTTTTAATGGACATTTTGATATTATAATATCAGGATCGGACGGTCAATACCTGATACAACTTGTTGATGCAACAGGAAGATTTGTAAGTACTGTTTTTGATGGGTTTGCAAAAAATGGGTCTACAATTGGGTTTACAAATACAGGATCGGCTGGGTTAACACCGGGTATCTATTTCCTGAATTGGAAAAGTGAAAAGCAGACTGGGGTTGAGAAGCTGGTTTTAACGAAATAGGCGGTCATCCAATTCATCTCAGGGGGCTCACTACCCCTTGGTTATTTCTCCCTTCGGTCGAAATTTATTAGATTGGTTTTATTGGGATTAGATTTCTCAGCCTCCCGCTTGCAGCGGGATCCATCGAAATAACAGCGCATCTGGCGGTGTATAGGGGGGGGGG
>JABMQA010000426.1 GCA_013203545.1 Bacteroidota bacterium | reverse complement strand
CTTTCCTTCGTCAATTCTTGCATCCCTTGCACCGGGTTGTCCCCCTTTTTCAAAAGGGGGTCGGGGGATTTGACCAATCAAAGAAATCTACATTTTCCATCGTAACCAGGGCTACCATCCTTTCCTTCGTCAAGGCTTGCATCCCTTACCTGACAATGGTTTAGCTGTAAGCACCCCTTTGGGAAAGGCCCCGACCAACGGAAGGGCTGGAAACCATTAATTTTGGAGGAAGCCAGAAAATCAGGGACGCCAGCCCCTCGTGCCTCGCGGCTCGCGTCCCTTGCACCGGGTTGTGGGGATTGACCAACAACCGAAATCAACAACTCATTGTCTTTCCCGGAAATTTCCAGCACCGGCAAAGGATGTCTGTTGTTTTGCACCACATATTATTTACCTTTGATCCTCATTTTAAACGCAGGAATCAAAACGGAAAAGACTTTGTGAAAATATCACGGCAAATCGGTTCGGCAATCAAATACGACACTTTTGGCGCCATGGCGCTGGCAAATTTTATGATATGCGTGGTAAGCGGCATTTATCTCGCCATACCCTTCGATATTGCCCACCCCAACGAGTCGATCATCAGGATACTTTTAACCAATCCGGCAGGATCATTCTTCAGAAATGCACACTACTGGAGTGCACAGCTATTTTTGGTTTTTACCCTGCTGCATACCTGGGATTTTTTGAATGACAACAAGAGCAAAAAAGTTAAGAAAGGCGTTTGGATAAGGCTGGTGATGAGCCTTGTTTTTGTATTTTATGTGATGATATCGGGATTTATACTTAAAGCCGACGCCGACAGTCTTCAGGCACGAAGGATCATCGATTCGCTGATCGGGGGGATTCCCTTCATCGGACATTTACTGTCATATAGTTTTATCGGTCCCGAAGGGGATTTTCAACTCCTGTACGTTCATCACATTGCCACAGCAACCATTTTCCTGGTAATTATTACTTTGGAACACACCAGAACAATCTGGTCGGCTGGGCGCACATTTTTAATCACCATGCTGCTCATATCGGCCTTAAGTTTCTTTTTCAGGGCTCCTATCCACGATAACCTGAACCCGGTAGTAAAGGGTCCCTGGTACTTTTTAGGATTACAAGAGATTCTACATTGGATGTCCCATCCGGATTGGGTATTGGTAATTATGCTGGCGGTATTGTTGCTTGTTTACTATTTGCCGGTATTAAGGGGAAGGATACATAGCTTACTCAGCAAGGTTTTACTTTATATCTTCATAGCATACATGGCATTAACCACAGTTGCATACTTCTTCAGAGGTGAAGACTGGATATGGGATTGGAAAATGCAGGATGTTTTCATGCCATTCGTACCCATGCCGGTTGATTTTGGGAAAATTGATGACAGCTTACTTTCTCACCTCCATGTATCCGAAAATATGCCGGAAGGATGCATAACCTGCCACGGCGGAATGAAGGGATTTTCGATTGCCCACAATCCATCGGCAATAGGTTGCGCTTCATGCCATCTGGGCGATCCGTTTACCCTGGATAAGGATTTTGCCCACAGGTCGATGGTTAGAATCCCGGGAAATCTTACCGATGCCTCCAGAACCTGCGGAACATCCGAATGTCACCCTGACATTACACAACGAATCAAAAAAACGCTGATGACAACTTTAAGCGGCGTGGTAAGTGTTGACAGGTTTGTATTTAATGAATCTGCATTGCCGGGTAAATTATCTAACATCAATAGCATTGGCCATAGTGCGGCAGATCAGCATTTAAGGGATTTATGCGCCAACTGTCACCTGGGAAATCCCAAAACCGAATATGGCCCGGTTAATCAATTATCGAGGGGCGGCGGTTGCAATGCCTGTCATTTAAACTATGCAACCGAAGCGCTTTCAGAATTCAGAAAATCTGATAAAAGCAATTATTCCGATACCATTTTACAGTACCATCCTGAACTCAGTTTAAAGATAAGTAATGATCATTGTTTCGGATGCCACAGCAGATCAGGGCGGATTGCCCCCAATTATGAAGGCTGGCACGAAACCCAACTTGCAGAAGATGAGGTAACAAATTGGGAAGGGTACCGCTTGCTGGAAGATCAGCGGGTTTTTGAGTTCGTTGCCGAAGACGTACACCATGCCGCCGGTATGGATTGCATCGATTGCCACAACTCATACGAAACCATGGGTGATGGCAGGGATTATATCCACGAGGAGTTCCAGGTAAAGATCATGTGTGAGGATTGTCATTTTACGGGTAAACCAAATACAGTTAGCCTCGGTGAAACAGATGCTGAAACGTATAAAATTATTCAACTCAGGGATTTTCCCGACGACCGCGAATACCTGAAAAAAAAGAAGACCGGAAAAGCCCTTGTCAACACCTTCGTGGATGATTTTAAAAAACCCTGGCTGATCACAAAAAACAGCGGGAAAGTGCTGCCTATGCTGCCACCTGCCGCTGTCTGCACTGAAGGCAATGCGCACACCGACCTTTCGTGTGATGCCTGTCACACGGCATGGGCGCCGCAGTGCATTGGATGTCACAATACCTGGGAAGGGCAGTCCGAAGGTTATGACCTGCTCGAAAACAAGTATAAACAAGGGACCTGGGTGGAGTTCACCGGAAAATTTTTCCCTGATCCGCCGGTTTTGGGAGTTGATGAAAGAGTGGCTACCGCATTTCCGGGCAAACGGAAAATCGCAACATTTGTTCCGGGCATGGTACTGAGTATAGATCCGGATGGGTACAAAAACAGCAGCAAGGACCAGGAGACGATTTTCCATCGTTTATATGCACCGGTAGCGGCACATACCACGATGAAAGCGGGAAGGTCATGCAAGTCGTGTCACAACGATCCGCTGGCTCTGGGATACGGAAGGGGATCACTTGACTATATGATAGACGGGAATACCGGCAGGTGGGTTTTTACACCGAGATTTGCCGCTAATAAATATGATGGTTTGCCTGAAGATGCCTGGACAGGGTTTTTACTTCAGCGTGACGGGGATTTTGCAACACGGGAAGGTGTACGTCCCTTTAATGTGGAAGAACAAAAAGCAATCCTGACCGTTGGTGCCTGCCTTACCTGTCATGAAGAAGATTCGCCGGTTATGATTGAAAGCCTCAATAATTTTGACCTTTTATTAAAGAAACTCACAAACCGTTGTGTTTTACCCGGCTGGCAGGAATAACATTTAATCTAATACTAATTAGAAAGATTTCCCGCAAACTCGTACGATTGGCCTGCCTCGCGGCCAGTTTCGCCATAGCTGCAGCGAGGCGGGCTAGGCGGGTATACCATAGCCGTCAAGTTAATGAAAAATTAAGCTGTGGAATAAAAACCGGAGTTTACTGGAACCCAAACAGCTGAAATTAATGAGGCTGTCTCAAAAGACTTTGTGGCTCTTCGCGACTTCTTTGGGTTACTTTGTGTTACAACTTAAAAAACTATTGCACAGAGATTCACAAAGATTTCTATGTGTCTTTTTCTACTGTGCCCTACTGTGCCAATGTGTTTCAAATCTTTTACCACATAGGCACATAGGGATCATAGGTTTTCACATAGATTTTCTATGTGTTTTTTCTACTGTGCCCTATTGTGCCTATGTG
>JABMQA010000425.1 GCA_013203545.1 Bacteroidota bacterium | reverse complement strand
TTTGACCAACATCCCCACCATGGACTTTACGGATACCAATTTCACGCCGGCGTTGATGCACCATGTATGATGACATGCCCAGCAATCCCATGCAGGCTATGATGAGTGCAAAAATGGAAAAGTATCCGATGATATTGCCAAGACGTTCTTCTGATTTATATTGTTGATCAAAAACCTGATCTACAAATTCAAAATCAAATGGATCTTCGGGATATTGTTTCATCCAGGCGGCCTCTATTTTAGCGATCACATCGGTTTTATTGGCACCTGATATGCGTATAGCAATCCCACTCATATCCTTGAAAAAAGTAATAAACAGTGGCCCCACCGGCTGATGCAGGCTTTGAAAATGGAAATCCTTAACCACACCAATGAGTTTCATTCCCCATAGTTTTATTTTGTAGGGATCTTCCCAGCCAAACTTCCTGAGTGCAGCCTCATTAATCATATAAGTTTTCCCAATATCTGCCTCATCCTCACCCGAAAAGTTTCGCCCACTCACCACCTGCAAGCCAAACAAATCAACAAATTCGTTATCACAGTTCAGGTGTCGCATATCTATTTCCTGGCCATCCACCTCATCGTACATTCCACTACCAACATTCCCAGGCACTCCTCTACAAAAGGACACTTTTTTTACCCCGGGAATTGAAAGTAATTCATCCTTGAAGGCCTGCGCATTTTTATATACCTCATCTTTTGTCCCCAGACTGATCACGTTTTCTTTGTCAAATCCAAGGTTAACCTGCTTAACATAATTGATCTGTCGGTAAATAACAATGGCACCAACAATCATAACCAGTGAGATCACAAACTGGAAAACCATCAATATTTTTCTGGCGGTAATGCCACCCCTGCTTTTGGAGATTCTACCTTTAATCACTTCCACTGTTTTGAAAGATGTCAATACAAATGCCGGGTATAATCCTGAAACAATTCCTAATACAATGGCACCCACAATAAAAAAGAGATTATATGGGTAGTTGTACAGTGCCTTTACCTGCAGGTTGGTTTCAGCCAGGCGATTAAATTCACTGATGGCTAGCTCTGCCAGAAAAAAACCAATGATGAGGGAAACAAATATCAGGAGGATGGATTCGATTAGAAATTGTATGATCAACTTTTGTTTATAGGCCCCCACTACTTTCCTTATGCCAACTTCTCTTGCCCGGCTTCCGGCCCTGGCGGTTGTGAGGTTTATATAATTTATGCAGGCAATAACAAGTATAAACAGGGCAATCCCGACAAAGAGCATGACAAATTGTTTATTGCCACGCCTGATCTCTTCAGGTCCCGAAATCTTATCATTAAAATAAATATCAGCATAGGGAAGCAATCCCCAGTTGGTGTTTCGCTTGAATTCCTCCAGCAAATCCACACGCAACTTTTCTTCAAGTAACCGGATGTTTGAATTTTCTTCAAGCTCTACAAAAGTACTTGTGGACCAGTTTCCGGGTTTGGTCAGCAAACCATTGGCAATGGTCAGCAAGCATTCAATAGAAACATAACAATCAACGTTGTGTGAGGAATTCTCCGGTAAATCTGCGATGACAGCCTTTACCACAAAGTCATATTCTTTGTCGATACTTACCACTTCACCAATGGGATTTCTATCGTCGAACAATGCTGCCGCAGCACTTTTTGTCAGCACCAGTCCGTTTCTTCCCTCCAGCGCATGCTCAAGATTTCCAATGAGCGCTTTGCCACCAAACATCTTAAAATAACTTGAGTCGACAAATCCACACTTTTCAAAATGTACATAATGTCCGTCTTTCAAAAAGAAGTCGCCATCCCAGATGAATGACCTGCACACCTGTTTGATTTCCGGATAACGGCCATAGATATAATCCGCAAACAGGCCAGCGGTAAAAATGTGTGTGTCATTTTTCTCCACCAAACAATATATATTCTCCACATTTTCGATGTGCCGGTCAGTGGTAAGTTCACTGCTTATGTATAGAGAAAGCAGTATAAATAAACAAAACGCGATGCTTAAGCCCAGGAGATTAATTAACGAAAAGGTGATATTTCCCGTAAAACTCCGAAATGCTATTTTTATATATGATTTGATCATTAAAATATTTTATGTTGATGCGGAAGATTAGTCAAAGCAAATGCCAAAATTCTTATGTCTTAATATTCTGCACCTTACAAATCTTGCAGAACAAACATAGCTATAAATCGTTCAGCTTCTGGACAGGGACCGAACAGCTTATGAACAATTCACCTACATTTGTACTTAAAAGAACCCATTTTTAATGAATAAGAACACCGGTAAAATTCTTGCAATCGATGATAACGAAAGCATATTACTCACATTAAAGCAGTCGTTAAAGTACGAATTTCAGGAAATCGAATGTATTAAAAATCCAAACCTCATTCCACAAATGCTGGAACAAAAGGAGTGGGATGTAATATTGCTTGATATGAATTTCATGGCAGGGATCAACTCAGGAAATGAGGGAATTTACTGGCTGCGAAAGATCAAGGAAATCTCACCCGAAACCCTGGTTATTTTATTAACCGCTTATGGCGACATACAACTGGCAGTGCAGGGGATGAAAGAGGGGGCACATGATTTTGTAAACAAACCCTGGGACATCGACAAATTACTGGCAACTATCAAATCGGCGGTTCGTCTTCGCGAAAGCGAACGAAAAGTAAAAGCCCTGGAACAAAACCAGAAATTTCTTGTACAACAAAACCAGGCAACCGGTTATCATTTTTTAGGTTCATCATCGAAGATGACCGATATATTCAAAACCATACACAAGGCAGCGCCTACGGATGCAAATATCCTTATAACAGGAGAAAACGGAACCGGCAAAGAGTTGCTTGCCCGGGAAATCCACCGTGTTAGCAACCGGAAAGACAAGCTTTTTGTAGGGGTTGATTTAGGTGCAATAAATGAGAATCTGTTTGAGAGCGAGATGTTCGGGCACAAAAAAGGCGCTTTTACTGATGCCAGTGCTGACCGTATCGGGAGGATTGAAGCCGCAACCGGAGGGAGTCTTTTCCTGGACGAAATCGGGAACTTACCGCTCAACCTTCAGGCAAAACTATTAAGGGTGCTGCAAAACCGGGAAATACAGGCTCTTGGATCTGAGAAAACCATTAAAGTGGACATCCGCCTAATCTCCGCTACCAACATTAACCCCGAAGAACTGGTATCCCGGCAACTGTTCAGGGAAGATCTGTTGTACCGCATCAATACCATAACGATTGAGATGCCACCGCTTCGCGAAAGAGGGGATGATATCATGCAGATCGCAACGCATTACCTAAAGGTATTTTCAAAAAAATACGACAAACCCAAACCCAGGATCAGCAAACAGGGAATTGATGCTTTGTACAACCATCACTGGCCCGGCAACATCAGGGA
>JABMQA010000424.1 GCA_013203545.1 Bacteroidota bacterium | reverse complement strand
TTTTCAAGCGCCTGCGGAAACATACCCATATGCCAGTAACGGTAGCCCTTGCTGTTTTCAAAATAGGCGACATCATTATCGGAAGTTTGTTTGTAGCTAAGTATTATTGCCGAATCCAGCATCAGCAGTGAGGAATCGTATTCCCTGGTATCCCAAAAAAAAGTACTTAGGTTGTCGAACGCTGATAGCCGTTCCGACCAGTATTTCTGGTTTCCTGAGAGCTTGAGTGCCTTTTGTGCATAGGCATAGCTGCTGTCCGGGTTCGCTTTTCGATAGGCATTGGATATTTCGATTAACGTTTTGAGATGGGTAAGTTGGTCAGTTTCCTGCAATGTTCTTTTCAGACTGTCGATCTTTCCAGCATAGGATGGTCCGCCGGCCAGTATTAAAAATAAAAAGCCAGGTAAAAAAAATCGTATCGTTATTTTCGATATACCTATCAACTGTTGCATTTTATTTGCGAATTTATGAAAATTCTTCAGCCGTTAACTAAATTTATCCTGCCACACATAATCTAAAGACTACCATTCAGTCATTCATCCTTGATTTAACCTCAGGTGTCGCATAGCTTTGCTGCCATCCTTGATTTTATAAACCATTATTAAAAACTTAACAATCATGAGAACATTACGAATTTTTTTTCAGATTTTAACGCTTGCCCTGGTAAACGTTGCATTTGCACAAAATGTACCTACTACCACGAACTACCAGGGGAAAATCACAGACATCGACGGGAATCCGCTTAATGAGCAGGTTTCGGCTGTTTTTTCTGTGTATGGGGAAGATGCCGGAGGCGTAGCTCTCTGGAGCGAAACACACGAAAACGTTGAAGTAACCAATGGAATATTCAGCGTATTGCTGGGATCGGTCAGCCCGTTCCCGGATGATCTTTTTGATAATCTACAGCTTTATCTGGGTATCAATGTGAATGGAGACGGGGAAATGACCCCGAGAAGCCTGCTTTCCAGTGTGCCTTATGCCGTTAAGGCAGGCACCGATGATGACTGGTCATTTGACGGGGCGAATATTTATCGCGAATCCGGGAAGGTCGGTATCGGTACCGATGCCCCCTCGGCAAAACTTGATGTGGTCGGAACCCTGAAAGCCACCAATAATGATTTTCTGGCTGCCGGAGTCATGGCATTTGGTAACTCGTTCGGTGTTTACGGCGAAGCGCTTGGCGGTGGTGTTTATGGTAAAGGAGGGCTTTATGGTATTTGGGGTGTAGCCGACCTTTCCACATCACCCAATGCAGTTGCCGGATATTTTGATGGGAAAGTTGGTGTGGGTATCATTCCGCAAACCCAGTTGGATGTAGCCGGCGGGCAGGTTTCGATTAGAGGCAAGGGTGCGCCCGTTTCCGGAAAAACCCTCGAACTGGCCTTTAACCCGGATCTCGATAGGGGAGAAGTCTTCGCTTACGACAGGAACAACAACGAGTACCTACCTTTACGCGTTGATGGTTCGATGGTTAGAATTAACGGATCCGCTGGCAGTGGTAATGTAAGTATTGGTACTTCTGATAACGATGGACGACTGCATGTGTACAATGGATCTTATGAAGGCCCTGTTCTGTACCTGGAGGGCGGATCGTCACTTGAAGGGGATATTGCATGGAATACTGCAGAACACCTACAGATGGGATTATGGGATGCTGACACAGATACTTTTGAAGGTATTATGACAATCGGAAACAATCACAGCTTAAACCTATATAATAGCGACGGATCGAAAATCATTGAAATGCTGGCTACGGAAACGGGTATGGACGGCGGCCAAATTGCTTTGTACGACTCCGAAGGCAATGCATCTATCGTTCTGGATGCACAGCAGGGTGGTCAGCCCGGCGACCGTTCCAGGATACGGACAGAAACACTCGAAATAACGGGTGGAAGCGATCTGGCCGAACCCTTCGACATCACAGAGGAGGGTGCCGCCGAAGGTATGATCGTTTGCATTGATCCGGCTCAAACCGGTAAACTCAGGTTGTCGGATAAAGCCTACGACAGATGTGTTGCAGGTATTGTTAGCGGCGCCGGCGGGATCAACACCGGTATGGTCATGGGACAAACAGGCTCGGAAGCCAGCGGAACGGTTCCGGTTGCGCTCACCGGTAGGGTGTATTGTATGACCAGTACCGAAAATGGAACCATCCAACCGGGCGATCTGCTCACCACGGCCAATACACCGGGCCATGCCATGAAAGTTACTGATTATACCAAAGCACAGGGTGCCATCATTGGCAAAGCCATGTCCACACTACTGACTGGCAGCGGGTTGGTTCTGGTGTTGGTGAGCTTACAATAAGGGGGAGGTAGTTATGAAAAAGCAAATCATTTTACTTATCCCTGCTATATTGTTTTCGGTGATGATCATTGCCCAAATCAGGGAATGCGACAACCGGCAAACAACGCCGGTTCTCGTTAAGAGCAGCACGGTCATCAGGGAAAAAACGGAAAGCAAAAAAAATAAAATTCAGAAAGGGAAAAATCCCGATAATCCCGATGGGATCATGCGGGAGCGCTATATGCAACGGGCAGGGGAGGACGGTAAAATTCCTGTAAATGCACTGGTGGATGCCAAAAATCATATCGATAACATGCCGCCAACTGATGATGGCGGAATATGGAACTGGACGTGGCTAGGCCCTGGAAATATCGGAGGCCGGATCAGGGCCATACTTATACACCCTGTTACAAATCACATCTGGATCGGAAGTGTGGCAGGCGGCATTTGGAAATCGGCCAATAATGGTAACACCTGGTCACCTGTTAATGATTTTATGGCGA
Organism: Bacteroidota bacterium; assembly: GCA_013203545.1. Lineage (GTDB taxonomy): Bacteria > Bacteroidota > Bacteroidia > Bacteroidales > 4484-276 > JABMQA01. Next base: position 5,892 of record JABMQA010000424.1, on the reverse strand, counting down.
ACCTTGCCATAACGAGCCTCGTGGTTGATCCCATTGACACCGATAATATGTACGCTGCTACCGGAGAGGGCTTTGGAAATACCGATGCGCTGCCGGGAGCAGGAATATTCAAAAGCAGTGATGGTGGTGATAGCTGGGAGCAGTTACCGGCAACAGCCATTCCAGGCTTTCAATATGTAACAAGGCTGGCTCACCACCCCGACAGCAGCGGTGTTTTATATGCTGCTACAGCCGGAACAAGGGGTATTTGGAAGAGCAATGATGGTGGAAATACCTGGACACGTATGCTTATTACAACCACCAATGCCACTGATGTTAAAGTACATGCCGGCAATCCTGCATATGTCATCGCAGGCTGTAGTGGTGATGCCTATATTTCTGATGATTACGGTTCGTCGTGGACCAAGATCAATACCGGTAATGCCAACCAGCTACCTACAAATCCCGGCAGGTGTGAAGTAACATTCTGCCCCTCGAATTTTCAGCGGATCTATATCTCGGCAAATATCAACCGTGGTGAAATCTGGCGCTCCGATGACCTGGGTCAAACATGGTCGCGACGTTCAACAGGATATCAATACCTCGGAAAACAAGGCTGGTACGATAATACTATCTGGATAGATCCTTCCAACAGCAACAGGCTTGTGGTTGGTGGTATCGACTTATGGAGAAGTACGGATGGCGGACAAACCCTCACAAAAATCAGTAAATGGCAAAACTACCATAATGGTGGTGATGCCAATTCGGCGCACGCCGATCATCACATCATTGTCCATCATCCTGATTATGATGCTGCCAACAATCCTGTGGTGTATTTTGGTAATGATGGAGGAATACAGATGACAGAGGATGTCTGGAATGTGGAGCAAGAATCAGGATGGGTTAACCTTTGCAACAGCACGCTCGGCATCACGCAGTTTTTTGGTGGATCGGCCACGTCGGATGCCAGCATTATCGTAGGAGGTGCGCAGGATAACGATAAACTCCGTTATCGTCAGGCCGGCGCCTGGAGCGGTTCAGGTCAATGGTACCAGGCTCAGACAGGCGATGGGGGATATGCCGCCGTGAATCAGGGAAATCCAAATATCCTTTATGGCGAATATACCAATCTTTCCATCAAGAAAAGCATCAATGGTGGTGATTCCTATTCCAATGCCACAACCGGACTTACTGATGCATCCGTGGACAGCGCATCGCTCTTTATTTCCCCGTTTGTCATGGATCCGACCGACAACTCCAGGCTGGTGGCTGGTGGCGCCAGAATATGGTTAACCACAGATAATGCCGGAACCTGGAATGTAATGAGAAGTAATATCGGCGGTAGAATAACCGCCTCGGGCAGATTTTTTTACTGGTGCTGCAGTGCCATTGATATTTCAGCATCAGATAATACCAATACCTGGGTAGGATATGAAAATGGCAATGTGGCTAAAACCGAAAACGGAGGTGGTAACTGGTCAAGAGTTGATAACCAGGGGCCGACACCACTGCCAAACCGTTATGTAACCGATATTGCCATCAATCCAAATAATCCCGGCGAGGTCATCGTAACCTTTGCAGGATATAATGCAGCCAATGTATGGCGGACTGATGACGGAGGCGACACCTGGGATCAGATCACCGGGAACGCTCCCTATAATCTTCCTGCGCTACAGGTGAATTCGGTGCGGTTCCACCCTGCAAATACCAACTGGGTGTACATCGGCACCGACCTCGGTATCTTTGCCTCGGAAGACAAAGGACAAACCTGGAGCACCACTCCCCGCTACGAAAATAATGAAGGCCCGGTAAATGTTGAGGTGGCCGAACTGTTCTGGGCGGGCGATGAACTCATTGCAGCAACGCATGGCAGGGGAATGTACAAATGCAGGCCGCTTACCAATGTGTATGTCGACAAGAATGCACCGGCCGGCGGCAACGGCACATGGGCCAATCCTTACAACAACATAACTGCGGCTGTAAATGCAACTGGTAACGGTACCGACATTTATGTTATCCAGGGTACCTATGGGGAGACACCTCTCCTGTTCCTTAAAAGAGGGTTCATCGAAGCCGTAAACGGAAGCGTCATCATTGAATAGTCTTTCAATGCTGCTTTAAAATCCTGAATGTTCATCTTAAAACTAATAAAATCATGAAAACAATAAAATATATCTTCCGCTTTTTGATCATCATTACATTGTTGCATGGGAATGCCGTTATGCTGATGGCACAAAGTGGACAAAGCAACAATTATATCATTACACAGGGAGCCTTACTCTCCACAGGTATTGTTCCCTCGCAAAATGTCACGGGTACGGACTATCGCTTACAGGAAGGAATGTCAGGTGATTACGCTTGCAGGTCGGTGCAAAGTAACCAGTACCTGCATTTTCCAGGTATGATATTCCCAGAGGATGGGCCACCGGCTTACTGCACCGGCAATTTATATTCAAGCGGGTGCATTTATGGGGATGGCATCGAAAGTTTCATTCTGGGAGATATTGAAAATCTGAACACGGGTTGCAGCCCGGAAGGTTTTGGCGATTATACAGCACTTTCAACCACACTTACCACAGGAAGCACTCCACTGGTTGAAATTGCCTCCCAGTACAGCCAGCAATGGGTTTGCATCTGGATCGACTGGGACGACGATTACACATTCACTGCTGAGGAGCAGATACTCACCGACGCCGTCATCGTGGATGCCAATACCCTTTTTACATTCGAATGCCTGATTCCGCAAGGTGTTCCGACGGGAGCACACCGCATGAGGGTACGCACCAACTGGGGCAATTCATCTGCTGATCCTTGCACTACCTATCAATTTGGTGAAGCGGAAGATTATACCGTAAACCTGGTTGAAGGGTTACCTGCAGGCGCCATCGAAGGATTTATTACCAGTATCGACAGCGGGGAGCCCGTTGAAGGTGTGCAGGTGTCGGCTGAAAACACTGACTTCGAAACACTATCCGGCCCCGACGGATATTACCTGCTCGATAATTTGCCAACGGGGAATTATGTCCTTTTGTTAAATGCAGATGGATACCTGCCTTTTACCAGCGAACCCGTATTAGTAGAGGCCGGTGTTACAGCTATTTTCGATATTCAACTGATCACGGAATCGGGGTATTGCACAACGAATTTATATGCCTATGGATGCACCTTTGGTGACGGCATTAACGATTTTGCCCTTCAGGATATTCAAAATCCCGGTTCGGGATGCAGCGAAAACGGATATGGTGACTTCACTGCATTGTCAACTACAATCACGGCCGGTGGAACTGCCATATTGGAGATATCGTCGGAATACGACGCCCAGTATCTCAGCATCTGGATTGATCTTGATGATGATTTCCTCTTCGAAGATTCCGAACGCCTGTTGGCTGATCTTTTTATGATCAACGCCGGAATTATATATAATACAGAACTGAACATCCCACAGGATGCGCCTTTGGGAAGCCATCGCCTGCGGGCAAGAACCAATTATGGTTTTACCTGCGACGATCCATGCGGCCTCTATTCTTACGGCGAAGCGGAGGATTATACTGTGATCATTGAAGTACCGGTTCCTGAAATACAGGAAATCATCCTGACGGAAGGGTGGAGCGGCATATCTTCCTATCTCATACCTGATGAACCCGGTATTGAAATCCTGTTTCAGGATATCCTGAATGATATCGTTATTTTACAAAACAGTGCTGGCGTTTTCTGGCCATCACAAATGATCAACACACTTGGTGCCTGGGATTACACAGCGGGATACCAGGTAAAAGTGGCAAACGATGCCATGCTGACTATTACAGGATTTCCTGCCGATCCACCGGAAATTTGGCTGACACCTGGATGGAGCCTTATGCCCATACTCTCTGAATGTAACGTATCTACAGAAGCTCTTTTTGCCGAATATTCTGACGACTTGATCCTGCTGAAGGAAGTGGCAGGAACCGGTGTCTATTGGCCCGAATTCGGGATGAATACAGCACCCGTTCTGGTACCCGGAAAATGTTATTTCGTTTGTATGGCAAATGATGCCGCCATTCAGTTCGATGCCTGTCAGAATAAATCATCATTTACATTTCAGAACCATAAACCGGGACCTTCTCCATGGGGTTTCGCAGTGCAATCTCCGAAAACCCACGTCGTTGCACTGCCTGGAGGTCTTTTTGCAGAATCTGATCAAAACACTACCATCGGCGCTTTTACCAACGAAGGCATCCTGGCCGGAGTTGCTGTATTGTCGGGAGAAAATACCGTGATAACAATATTCGGGGATGATCCTACCACTGCACAAAAGGATGGTTTCGACGAGGACGAACCCATCAGGTTTAGGGTACGGAAAAATGATGAACATCTTGACCGGGAGATTGTGGCAGAATATGATCCGGCCTACTCCGATAACGAAGGCCGGTTCCACGGCAACGGACTGTCCATGATATCCGGTTTGAAAATGCCCCAACTTTCTGCTTTTTATTCTGAACCGATCCGGCCGGTCATTTACCCGAACCCTGCCAGTGATAGGATTTATATCAGAACAAAAACACCGGTTAACAATCTGACCATCATTGATATCACCGGAAGGGAAATTAAAAGTATAAAGATCAATAATCAGAAAATATTCAGTATTAGCATCCAGGATATCCCTGACGGTATCTATGCCATTATCCTGAATGATGAGAAGCATGTGTTTTCGCAAAAGATCATTAAAAGAAATTCATATTAGGTGATAATATTTGGTACCTAACGTGTTGCAAGGAGGATTACAAGCAGGGGCGTTCCGTAATGGGGCGCTCCTTTCTTTTTGCCAGATCCTGGCTTCGTTAGTGATAAAAATTAATGAAACGCCTTCCAGAGCTGAAATTAAAAATATGAAGGATTAGAACTGTGGATCATTTGTGCTAGTAGAATGATTTGAGGCCAATTTACAATACAAAGATTAAATATTGATAAAATAAATCCGGCATTTTTTTGTTAATCCCACATCGCAAAATTCTTGTTACATTTGCCATTTCTTACTAAAAATATGATTTTCAATATTAAATATCAACTTAAATACATTTATAAAAATTTATTAAAACATGAATAAAAATCTCAGCAGCTTAAAACCGGAAGGATTGTGGAGAAATTTTGAACATCTCACAAAAATTCCCCGCCCATCCAGAAAAGAAGAAGCAGTCATTAAATTTGTGAAAGAATTTGGTGAGAACCTCGGCCTCGAAACAATCGTTGATGAAGTAGGTAATGTGATTATAAAAAAGCCTGCAACACCGGGTATGGAAGACCGTAAGGGCGTGATCATGCAGGGGCACCTCGACATGGTCCCACAAGCCAACAGCGACAAGGAATTTAATTTCGAAACCGATCCCATCGAAGCTTATATCGACGGTGAATGGGTTACGGCCGATGGCACTACCCTGGGAGCAGATAATGGAATGGGTGTAGCTGCCGCTATGGCGGTTCTCGAATCAAATGACATTGTGCACGGACCAGTTGAAGCACTTTTTACCATAGATGAAGAAACAGGTATGACCGGCGCTTTCGGATTGAAGGCCGGATTGCTCGATGGTGATATTCTACTCAACATGGACTCGGAGGACGAAGGCGAACTTTATATTGGTTGCGCCGGTGGTATAAATGCCAATTCAAAACTCGAATACAAGGAGGTGGACGTACCTGCCGGTTCAGTGGCCTATAAAATTGATGCTGCAGGAATGAAAGGTGGTCACTCAGGGATTGATATTCCGCTTTACCGTGCCAATGCCAACAAGATCATTTTCAGGTTGATGAAAAAGGCTGACAAGGACCATGGGTTAAGAATTGCAGAAGTGGAAGGGGGAAGCCTTAGAAATGCGATCCCACGTGAAGCCTGGGCTGTTGTAACAGTAGCAGGTGATGAAAAGGAAGCGTTTGAGC
>JABMQA010000423.1 GCA_013203545.1 Bacteroidota bacterium | reverse complement strand
GCTTGACGTGTAAACCCAGTATTCGTGTGGAAGCTGCATGTGCTTCAGGTGGTATGGCGCTGATAACAGGGATAAAGAGTGTTCTGGCCGGAGCTGATACGGTTTTGGCCATTGGCGTAGAGGTACAAAATACCATGAAAGCCATTTATGGTGCTGATGTCCTTGCCGGTGCAGGCTGGTACCAGAACAGGAAAAACGGACACGCCTATTTCTTCCCGGGACAATTCAGCGACAGGGCCGGTGCCTATTATGAAAAATATGGCAAAGAGCGTACCCGTAAAGGATTGTCACGCTGGTATGCCAATGCTATAATAAATGCAAGGCTCTGTCCGACTGCTCAGGAACACCACAATGCCATGCCTGATCCTGAAGGCACATGTTATGAGATGGAACCCAACGGTAAAAGTTTTGTCGACAGCCTGAATGTACTCGATTGCTCCAAGGTTTCTGACGGGGCTTCTGCAATTGCCATACTTTCAGAAGATGGGTTATTGAAATGCGGGATCAAGATTAAGGACGCTGTTGAGATCATTGGATTCGCAACTTCTGAACGCGATATTACAAAGGCCCCAACCGATCTTACCGTCATGGAAACCATTAAGGATGCTGCACACAAAGCGCTGGCAAATGCCGGTATTACCATCAACGAACTGGCTACCATCGAAACCCACGACTGCTTTACCATAGCTGGTATACTCGCTGTTGAGGCCCTTGGCTTTGCCAAACCCGGCGAAGGGGCAGATTTTGTTTATGAAGGCAACACAGCCCGTGATGGCAAAATTCCCATCAATACCACCGGAGGACTGGTAGGGTGGGGGCACCCGACCGGAGGCACCGGTGTGCACCAGGCAGTAACCATCTGGGAACAGCTTACCGGAAAAACCGGCGACGCACAAATCGACATTCCAGCCAATAAACCTTACGGTTTAACCATCAACATGGGTGGCGATGATGTGAGTGTGGCAGCGATTGTGTACCGAAAAATGAACTAATCGAGTTATATAGTGTAATCCAGCAAGAATTCATTTCCTGCTGGATTACATAATTTTAAAAGTAAAAAAAAATGCAAATAGATTATCTTATTTTGAAAGAATTATACACTCTAAAGAATAATAATGAGTTTTATGATGTGAGTAAATTTAAAAAGCTTCTCCGGTTCAAAAAATTAAAGGTAGATAATGTTGTTATTGACATGGAAAACAATGGCTATTTGGAAAAAAAATATCCAGGACAAATGAGCCAATCAATGATACCAGAAGGTGATGACCTAGAACAGGCAAATAATAGTCTATGCAAAATTTCTTCACAAGGCATTGAATATTATGAGAATCTCAAATCAAGAAAAAATACAAATCGTTATTCAGTAATTGCTATTATAATTTCACTTTTAGCGTTTTTATTGTCAACATTAACGTTTTTTTCCAAATAGCATTTAATAATTCTTAAACAATATAGAAATAATATTAAGGGTAATCAATCAATTCGATTGATGAAATGGATTATGATCAAATTATCAAGGATAAGGAAGATATTATTGAGTTCATAAAAAAACCCCATAACGCGGTGGATAATGAAGTTTCACTTGAACTTTCAAGGCTAAGTGTACTTGTCTTTGAGACCATTGATAAGGCTATTACCTATTGTGAAAAAAATGATTCAGAGTTGTAATAAATTATAATTGTATATGTTAATTAGGGTTTTGTGCCAGAAACGTAATTTCTAGTAATACATGATTTCTCTTTCAATTATGTATTTAGGTATGGTATTAATATAGTGGATTTTTCTAATCCAATTATTCACATCATCATATATGTATTCATAATGCATAAAATGTGTAATTTTTCTTTCTTCATTAAATTCAGCATGTTCTATTCTGTTCCCGTAAATATCATATTTATATGCATATCCATTATCCATAATTTCATCATATCCAAAATCATTGGATTCAACTACATTGTCATTTTTGTCCCACCGAAGAAGGTATCTACCTATAAAATTTCCTTGGTTAAATTCTGAAATAACTCTAACAAGATAATCATTACTCCATTCAATTATATATTTATTAATTATCACTGGTTCATCGGAATAAGAAAAATAATCAAGAGCAACTTCTTCTATTTTTTGCCCATTTTTGTCATATTTGTATAGCCATTTTTTAGTTAAGCTCCCTCGTGAATTGTATCTGTTTTTTTCAATCAATTTCTTACTCATATCATATTTAAAAATGATCATTTCTTTAATCTTTCCACTACTATTGAAAGTACTTTGTTCAATAATTAAATCCATGTCATTATATTTATTAACTTCTTTGTCTTTAAATTCAGAGGTATGTTGCTCGTAATATATTTCTTCGATTAAATTATTGTTATTGTCGTACTTATAGGTGATTTTATATCTTTGAATTTTTCCTATGAAAAATTCAGTTT
>JABMQA010000422.1 GCA_013203545.1 Bacteroidota bacterium | reverse complement strand
GCCATCACCCAAGCCGACCAATAATTTACCGAAGAAAACTGGGAACAGGCCCGGGTTGAATACCAAAACGCCGCCAACCTAAAGCCGGATGAAGCCTATCCCAAAACCAGAGTAACCGAGATCACAACAATATTGGCTGCCATTGCCGAAACAGAAGCATCCTATCAGGCTGCTATCACACAAGCCGATCAATATTTTACCGAAGAAGACTGGGAACAGGCACGGGTTGAATACCAGAACGCATCTCAACTAAAACCGGAGGAGACCTATCCTGCAGACAGGCTTAATGAAATTGTAAAAATCGAAAAGGAGCTTGCCGAGAAAAAGGTAAAATATGATAAGCTTATTGCCAGTGGAGATGCACACTTTAATGCTGAAAACTTCCACGAAGCAAAAAATAGTTATGCTGGTGCACTGGAACTCTTTCCCGTGGAGCCATATCCCCAGGGGCAGATCAGGGAAGTGGAGGCGATAATTCTTGCTGAACTTGAAAGAATTAAGAAGGAGTACAACAAAGCCATTTCCGAAGGGGACAGGCACTTCGCATCAAAAATTTATGATAACGCCATACAGTATTATAACCTGGCCTCCCAAATAAAGCCTGATGAAGCTTATCCAAAAGACCAGATTGCTGAAATAACACGGATGATCGAAGAAAATGTTGTTGTTGATCTCATCAATACCAGCGTAACCATCGAAAATAATGGTATCAAAAAATATGATTTTGACCCGGTACCAAGGCAGGGGCGAAAAGAGAGCTACGTGATTATAAAAGCAGAAAACAAAAGTGATAATGATTTCCGGCTGTTTTTAAACTACGGTAAGGGAGGTTCAAAGAATGGCGGCTTTGTAATTAATATTCCTAAATCCACTTCATCACGGAGTTATGTGATTCGCATGGGTGGTCAGTATAAGTGGTCGGGCGAAGATAACAACTGGTTGAGTTTGCAACCGGAAGGCGGAAGTCTTCAGATCTCTATGTTTCAAATATCCCAGGAGTAATAATTTTCAGTAAAATAATAATCATTTGATTAGCACCCTGGTGATTATCCAGATTCGCTGTTCTACGGTTCTCCAAAGGTGTCTTATGGACATTATTCTCCAAAGGAGTCCTATGGACGATATTCTGACTAAGAATTCAAACAACACCTTGCATTATCAACCAATTCAATACTTTAATATCCATGCTTCCGGAAAGTCCTCCAGGATTAGCGACAGGTTATTTACACAACCACTTCGCTTGTCAAACGACAATGCACTTACCCTAAAATATCCCACTTGTTCATTTTCGATGATCTTGGGATTGAATCCATTTCCTGAAAGCTGATCAGCCATCTTAACAGCATTTGCCGGATCCGAAAATGAACCGATAATAATATGGAAAAAACTTCCGGAATCGATAGCAAACCTTATGGGGATATTTGGGTTAACCAGTGTTGTGTTAACAATGGGAGGGGGTGTTTGATCATACTGTTGATAGAATCCGGTATCGGGTTGCAAATCTTGTTGTATTTCACCGCCTGATTGATCCGCAATCGGGCTTATGACCTGCTGACTTTCATCAACAATAATTGTATCGGGATCGAAAATTCCATTTTCTGCCGCGTCAATATCAAGCATTTCCACATCGATATCACAATATGATCTCAAAACCATTTTGGATTCGGATAATCCCAGTAGATAGGCTTGCTTCCAATCGTTGCAAGCATCCTCAATATCTCCGTTAAAATATCTGGAAATTCCACGGTTATAATATGCCCTGATCCAATCCTGACGATATTCATCCGCCACTGGCGCCATTTTTATAGCAATCGTGAAATCATCAACTGCTTCACTAAAATTGCTCAATTTGTGTTTGGCGCTTGCACGGTATGTATAATATGGCAACTGGGGTGCAGTGTTGGTTTCGATGGCCCGGTTAAAATAATAAACTGCAGAATCGTATGCGCCGGCATCGTATTTTACCATTCCCAAATCAAAGTAATCCTGTTCCTTCTTTTTTTCTGTTGATATAGATGGGGGTAAATCAGCACAGAATGCCTCTAATAATTCGGTTGTTCCGGAATTTCCATAGCTTTTGGCTTCATTCCAGTCGTTGCATGCATTTTTGAGATAACCTGTAAGTTGCCATGCTTTGCCGCGCCATATCAAAATATCAGACCAGCCGGAGGATTCTGTAGTTGATCCTTCCGGTTTCATTTGGTAAGCCTGGTCAAAATTTTCTACCGAGGTAACATAATTACCAAGGTTGAATTTACATTTTCCAATGTAGAATGGCAAACGGTAATCGGAAGTAGTTGGATTGTAGTGCCATGATTTTTCAAATAACGACAATGCTTTCACATATTTTTGGCGCTCGTATTTTACGACTGCCTTCCTGAAAAATTTCTCAGCTTTATCTACATTTACTGTATAAGGAAATCCGCTACCGCCTTTATTGCAATTCTTTTTAATGACTTTTTCAACTTTTGATATACCAAACTCAGCGGCTTTTTGCCAATTGGCACATGCTTTCACATAATTGCCCATATTATAATAGGCGTTCCCAATTTCAAAATGGGCGTTTTTCCAATTGGTATATTCATTAGGTCCCTTCGGGATTCGGTTGATTGCACTGTCAAAGTCCACGATGGCTTCTTCGAAAACTTTCAGTGCAAGTTTTGTTTTACCTTTCCAGTAAAATATTGATAACAAAGTGCTATCAGGAGGGTTTACCATTGCTGCTTTTGTGAAGCTTTGCAAGGCAATCACATAATCCCCCTCCCCGTACATTTTAATACCACGTTGAAGGAAATATTTGTAGTAGTGCTTGTTGTTTATTTGAGCCGGATCGATTACACCTATATTATTAATAAACCTTGTAAAATCCTGAAAAGGCACCTCCCAGTAATAATTTTGAAAAAGCTTTACCCAATTATGTTTTAATAGAAATTTGATATAAATTTCCGTTTTATTAATGGTTTCGTAAAACTTAAACCTGAAAAACTTCTCGCCATGTATGTCAACCGGAAATGCGGCGATGATTAAGTTGATGATGCTTTTCTCCTGAAGGTAGATGGCTTTATGGATGGCGGCTTCGATTTCGAAGAGGTAGGTTTTATCATTATATTCCTTGATGTCACCGCTGATTAACAAGCGCATATTTATGGCATAGGGTTTATTAAAAGTTATCGAATCAGGGAATACAAGATTCCACCTGTCTTCTTTAAACACATAATAGGTCAGGGCATTATATTCTTTCCAGTTTTGTTCAAGTATTGGAAATTCGTATTCCCCTACATCGAAGTGAGTGATAAGTATGGAGTAGATAATTTTTTCTACAACAATCTGTCTGATTTCTATTTTGTTGAAATTATCACGGCCAAGGCTGAATTTACCTCTTCTAAGCTTATTTTGCTTGAAATCGAAAAAAGGTATTTTATTTTGAGAGCTGGTCCACTCACCGTTATTTTGTAGTGTCCATCCTGTGGCTTTTTTTAATTCTGAAATCACTTCACTAACCATGGACGACTGCTTTTTCTGCCTTTCAGGGGATTGCCCGATTGCAGTAAAAAATGCCATTAAAAAGCACACACTCAGTATAATTCTTTTCTTCATCAAGGTATCAGTGCATATTATGCAGAAAACAAAAGTAATAAATATGATGTAATCACTATGATTTTATTGCCATTCATCATCGTTTGTGTATGAATTCGCAGTGAAAACCATGTGTTAACCTTACTCAGAAAATGAAATTTATCCGGATATCCTTAACTTAAATTAGTTCGGGGAAGTATTTTCAAGTGAAAAAATCCTTTCAAAACTGCCCCTCTGCATATAAAAGTTATACTTTTGTGAGAAAACTAACAATACCTTTAATAATGGACACTAATTTAAAAAAATTAAAACCGGAACTGGTTTGGAAGTATTTTGAGGAGATAACAAAGGTACCCAGGCCATCGAAGAACGAGGAAAAGATTGCTGCATATCTGATTGATTTTGCAAAAACGAATAAATTACATTTTAATAGGGATGAAACAGGCAATGTATTGATATCAAAACCTGCGACAAAAGGCATGGAAACCGTTAAAATGGTTTGTATGCAAAGTCATATGGATATGGTATGTGAAAAGAATAAGGATAGTAACTTTGATTTTTCGAAAGATCCGATAAGAGCCTACATCGATGGGGAATGGGTTACTGCGGATGGAACAACCCTTGGGGCTGATGATGGCATCGGAATGGCAACTCAGCTTGCGATTCTGACTTCAAAAGATATTCAGCACGGACCAATCGAGTGTCTGTTCACAGTGGATGAAGAAACAGGGCTTACAGGAGCATTTGGACTGGAAGCTGGATTTTTAAAGTCAGAGATCCTCCTAAATCTCGATTCTGAAGATGACGGACAGATCTTTATTGGTTGTGCAGGTGGGATGGATACCACAGTTAAGATTTGGTTTACTAAAGAGCTGGTACCTGATTACACAATACCATATAAGATTGTGGTGAAAGGATTGAAGGGGGGGCATTCTGGTGATGATATTAACAAAGGTTTGGGTAATGCCAATAAAATATTGAACAGGCTGCTCTATAATGCCACCATGAATTTTGGAATCAGGTTGAATAATTTCAACGGGGGCAATCTGCGGAATGCCATTGCCAGGGAAGCTGAAGCAATTGTTTTGGTAAACCAGGCGCTTAAGGATAAATTCATTCGTATGGTTGAGGGTTTTAACAAGATCGTTAAATCGGAGCTGAAAACCACAGAGCCTGGTTTACAGGTTCAAACATTCGAGGTAGAACAGCCTTACTTTGTTATTGAGCAAAAATCGCACGAAAAATTGCTAAATGCCGTTTATGCATGCCCGCATGGCGTAATTGAGATGTCACGGGATATTCCTAATTTTGTCGAAACCTCAACAAATCTTGCCTCTGTTAAAACGCACGATGACTTCTTTTTACTTACAACCAGTCAGCGAAGTTCGGTCCAGAGTTCCCTTGAAGATGTGGTTCAAACGGTTTCATCTGTTTTTAGGTTGATAGGCGCCGATATCGAAAATACGGATGGATATCCGGGCTGGGCACCCAATCCCAAATCAAAAATACTCGAAATATCCAGGCAATCATACATCCGTTTGTATGATGAAGAACCGAAAATCCTTGCCGTTCATGCAGGATTGGAATGTGGCCTGATAGGGGAGAAATACCCAAATATGGATATGATATCGTACGGACCCGAGCTAAAGGGCGTACATTCGCCGGATGAGCGGATAAATATTAAGTCGGTGGAGAAGTTCTGGAACTGGACACTGGACACATTATTAAATATACCGAAAAAGTAAAATTGCCCCTAAAAGCATCAGATTTTAATGTTTTTGACCTGTGAATTCTTTCAACTAATGCAATTGAAAGTATCCATTCAGCCAATAAGGGCACAAAATAACAAAAATTAAACCAAACTTTATTTTCATTATCAGTAAGTTACCAATAAAATGCAATAAACACAAAAAAAAGCTTGTTTGTTACAAAAATAAAAATCTATCTTTGCAGCCGCTTTTCAAGATACGTTCTTACAAATTGTGAATATTAAACAGGTGCTGCAAGGCTTATGGTTGTTGGATTTTAGCAAAATGCTTCGGATGAAATAAATTAAAAAAAATTAAGAAAAAGCTTGCTAATTTAAAAAGTAGATGTATTTTTGCAGCCGTTTTCACAGTAAGAAATAAAGTTCTTAAATTTTTTTGAAAAAAAGCTTGCTAATTTAAAAATTAGTTTTAATTTTGCAGCCGCTTTCGAAAAACGATAAAAGTTGAAGCGAAAAAGTTCTTAAAAAAAGTTTGAAAAAGTTTGTTAGGTAAAGAAGTTTTATACTATCTTTGCAGACCTTTTTCAAAAGGAAAATAAGAAACTAATACAAATTAGTTCTTTGAAAAGATTGAAGCAAAGCCTTAATTAGTAGTAAGTATCCACAGTCAGATTATTTTGAATGTGAACAGTAAATCCGAAAGACATTAAAGATTTACATTTACAATGAAGAGTTTGATCCTGGCTCAGGATGAACG
>JABMQA010000421.1 GCA_013203545.1 Bacteroidota bacterium | reverse complement strand
TAGGACAAACTTAAATTTATTTAAAAATGAAAAAAATCAACATTTTATTAGGACTAATTTTGTTAAGCGGGTTGGTATTTGCCCAGGTCGATCCTCCCTCCAATGTGAAGATGAAAATAAGCTTTGAAGATGTACCGTGGGGTTATGACCCATATGCCAATATCCAATGGGATTTGGATGAAACGATTGATCATTACGAGGTTTACCTTGATGGTGAGGAAGTTTTTGATGAAACAATTTCAATGGGTTTTTATTATTTTTATCCGTGGATGGTTCCTCTTGAGACTAATGTTTACCATGATGCCGTGGTTATAGCAGTCGATGCCAATAGTGTGGCTTCCGATCCCGTGACTTTCCATTTCTATTTTTCAGAGACTGCTTACATGCGTCCCACCGGGTTGAACTGTGAATATAATCCTGAGACAAGCACAGCCCTTTTTACCTGGACTGAACCGCCTTTCGGGGGTGGAGAAGATGAGCCTACAGTTACAGGTTACAGTGTTTACCTGGATGGGAGTTATGTATCGGAAACCAGCGAGCCACAATATGCTTTCACCGAACTCACTACCGGCATCAATTATGTGGCAGGTTTAGTTACCCATTACAGCGATGGGTATAACGATTCCACTTTCTATCAAAACTATGCCAAGGCCGAATTTTATTTTGATGAACTGACTGCACCGGTTTACCTAAACGTGGATGAAAGCACAGGTGTTTTCACCTGGGGCAAGCCCAATACCGAAGGCGATGTGATTGGTGGTACCTTTACTGACTATCCGATTCCATTAAATTCCTGGGAGGAAGTATGGTTTAATCCTGAAGAACTCCACACAACCTTTGGCAATGAAGAGCAGTTTGTTAACATCGTGTGGTATCCTTACATTTGGAGTCACGGATCCACAGGTTTTGACGACATGGAAGGGATTTGGCTCGATTGGGATCCTACTGGTGGTGGTAGTTTCAATTATGCCAGGGCTGATGATGATATCAGGATGATTTCGGAAATATCAGGCACCTCCGGCCTGGAATGGACAGATCAACTGAATGTGCTTGATGCAGACACGCACGAAGGCATAGGGCCTTTTGCAGTACTTTATAATGAAGACAACGGCTATTATGGTGCGGTCCGCATTGACGATGTCTTTATGGTAGATCCCGACGCGGTATGGGGCCTTGACCTTACCTGGTGGCTACAAACCAACGGCAGCGATGATTTCAGCACGGCCTATAACTACTATCCGAATTATTACCTCATTTACCTCGATGATGTACTTGTTGATACTGTGCAACCCGGATATGAACAGCAATTTGACAACGATTACCAATACCAGTTTGAAGGGCTGGTCAGTGGACAATCTTATAGTGCTGGTATCGAAGCCGTTTATTATTGTGGGAAATCGGAAATGGAAACCATTGATTTTACAAATTTTTCATCTCCTTCATCACCTGAAATACAGGTTGATCCTGAAATGCTGACCCAACTCTTGAATCGGGAACATCAGTAAACAGGGAGCTAACAATTAGCAATAGCGGAGATGAGGATCTTGAATTCAACCTGGAAATTAATCCTGCCGGAAAGGATGGTTCCGGACTTTGTGTCGATGATTTATATTCAGAAGGGTGTGGTGATGGTGATGGTTTGATACATTGGGGCCTTGAAAATGTCGTTGTCGAAGAAATTCTTTGTTCAGGAGATCCTTCCTGGTACCATGATTATACGGATATGGATCACAACCTGGAAAGTGGTCAGACGTACACGCTTAACGTAATTGGCGGAGGTTATGAAGGATATCTTGATGTTTGGATTGATTTTAATGATGATCTGGAGCTAACGGATGATGAAATAGTGTTGGATGATGCTAATTTTCCAATTGCTTATGATGTGTTTTATTTTGATATAACAATTCCTTCGTCAGCTTCAACCGGAAGCCATTTGATGAGAGCAAGAACCAGAAGTTATTCCGGTCCTGTTACAGACCCGTGCGAAACATACGATTATGGCAACTGCCTCGACTTTACCGCCACCATAAGCGGCGGTTCTACACCAACAGAATGGCTTTCAGCAGACATCACCTCGGGAATGATAGAGCCGGGCGGTTCACAGGAGATTACACTTACCTTCGATGCGGAAGGACTTGAAAACGGCACCTACGAAAAAACCATCTCCATCTCCAGCAACGATCCCGAAAACCCGACGGTGGAAGTCCCCGTTACACTGAATGTTATGGAAAGCACCCAGCCCTGGGAAGTTACTGTAACCGACAAGGTACACTTCATCAACGTACCGGCTTCAGCCAATCCTAACATCTACGGCGAGCCTTTGGTAACCGGCGACTGGGTAGGCGTTTTCTATGTTGATGATGAAGGCTATGAAACCTGCGGGGGCGCAGCCATGGTCGATGCTTCGGGCAATGCCACGGTAATGGCCTATGGCGACGATCTGACCACTCCCGGAAAAGACGGCTTTGCCGATAACGAGATCTTCAGGTGGAAGCTCTACAGCACATCCTGGGGCGAAGGGTTCACTGCCAGTGCCACCTACGATCCGGAGATGCCCAACCAGGCTTTGTTTGCCTAACTGGGACTATCGCAATTGACTGGTCTCAGTGCCATGCTTTGCCAGTATTATTCCTTTAGCGAAGGCTGGAACAGCATTTCGAGTTACCTAAGCCCATCCGATCCTGATGTTGTAACAATGTTCAGCCCCCTGGGCAACAAACTGATTGCCATGAATAACCTGACCTCTATCTACTGGCCCGGGGTGAATGTAAATACCATAGGAAATTTCGATAACGCCTCCGGCTATGCCATCAAAGTAACCGAAGATGCCGGTTTTACTGTTGGTGGAAGTGAATTTGCCAATACCGGGCTCACCCTTGATCAGGGCTGGCAATACCTGCCGGTACTGAGCGAGTGCGATGTCAATATATGGGATTTATTTGGAGAAAATATCGAAAACATCATCATTATACAGGATTTGATCGGCATTGATGTTTTCTGGCCGGAAATGGGTATCTACGACCTCGAAACACTTGAGCCGGGTAAAGCATACAGGATAAAGACTGCCAACGGTTTTACGGTTTTCTTCCCCGGATGCGGCGGTGCACCGCTTTCGCAAATCTCTTCCCAGGTCAACAGTATCCCGACCTTGTGGGGCGATGTGGCAATGACCCCGTCCACACAGGTTACCGCTGTTTTGCATGCTGCTTTATCTGAGTTTATCGAAGGCGATGTTATCGGTGCTTTTGGTCAAAGTGATCAGTTGTACGGATACCTGGAAGTGGACAGTCAGGCACAAACTCAGGCCATCACCCTTTTCGGGGATGATGCCACTTCAGCGGATCAGAATGGTTTTGCGGATGGTGAAGTAATATCGTACAAACTTTTCAGGACAAGCACCGGCGAAGCCTTCGATCTGGAGGTAGAATATGATTATTCGGTCGGGAACAGTTCAGGAAATTATCAATCAGGTAGCCTTGCTGCCATAACTAATATCGAAATGAATAGTAGCGGAACAGGAACACTCAATACAGCAAGCCTCGAAATCTATCCGAACCCTGCCAGTGAGGAAATTACAATAAAACTAAACAACGGCTACTCCAGTGTAGTAGGAGTGAAGATCATCGACTCCAAAGGCCAGGTATTGATCGAGAAAAATTTCACGAACAAAACCAACCTGAATGTCAGTGCATTCTCAGGAGGTGTGTACTATGTAAAAATCAACAATGAGAACCTCAATGAAGTTAGGAAAATAGTGATAAGGTAAGATTTTTCATAGACGTTAGGTAGTTAATATTATCAGAGCCGGCCTGTTTGGGCCGGTTTTTATTATTTGACAATTAAAATTTACGCCGGGATTGAGTCCGTTGTCAAATTCAAATGAAGGATATTTATTTGAATATGCAAAATTGTGCTACTTTTGGTTGATTTTATAGGGTAATTGATTTTCTGTATGAATTTTCATTTGAATAAGACAACGCTGATGTGGATAATCGGCAGCGCTTTAATAACTATTACTGCCACAGTAACCATTATTTCCTTCTTTCATGAAGGGTATCTTCCTGATAATGGGCGGTATCAATTGGAAAAGAGAAGGCTTGCCGTGATTTATTCAACGTTGGACAGTGTTTTCTGGAAAAATAAAAATGAAAGCATGTTACTCGCCGATGAAGCCCTGATCTTATCCAACAAAATCAAGGACAGCAACGCGCTTGCAGAAGCACTGTACAACAAAGAAAGAATATTGCGACAGTTCGATGGAAACGACAGTAGCCTGATTCTTAACACCAGGGCTTTGACGATTGCTGTAAAAACAAAAAACGACACATTGATAGCCAAGATAAAAAACAACATTGGTAATTATTATTTTGCAAAGGACAATTATTACCTGGCGTTACTTTACTATACCGATGTTGAGAAAATTGCCATTCAACTGCAAAGTTATAAACTAAAAAATTTGGCATACAATGGTTTGGGGCTGATAAACTGGAAGCAAAATGATTACGATAAGGCAATTGAATATTTTCTCCGTGTGGATTCAATTCTGAAATCGTATGAAGAAATTGGTGATCAGGCTTTAGGTGGGAACCATCTGAACATAGGTCTCTGTTATCTTGATAAAGGCGATTATCAAAATGCAGAAGTCCATTTCATGAAATCACTGGCGATAGCCCAGCGCATAAAGGATACAAGTTTGATTTGCAGGAACTACATCAATCTTGAATCGGTGAATAATGAGTTACAGAAAAATGATACGTCATTGTTCTATCTTAATCAGGCCCTATACCTGTCTAATAAAATCAATAACCTCTGGCTGTATGGCGGAGCATTGCAGAATCTGGGATCTTATTATGTGTCCCAGGGTCAGTCAGAAAGAGCTATGGATTATTTCAGGAAGAGTCTATCGATTTTTAAAAAGATCGGGTTCAGAACCGGAGAAATGAAAGCCAATTTAGCGTTATCCATCTTAACGGAGGAACAGGGGAAATGGCAGTTGTCATGTGATCATTATAAAAGATATGTTGAAATTAGCGACAGTATCCTCAACGCCGAAAGCCAAAAAAAACTCTCGGAATTCCAATGGGAAATCGAAGCCCAAAAAAAGAAATATGAACAGGAACTTCTGCAAAACAAGTATGAAATCCATAAAAAGAGAAATCAGATTTTCGTTATCATCATCGTTGCCATCATCATCATCGCTTTTTTTGTTAACCGATACCTTAAGAGTTTAATCAAACTACAGAAAAGCAGAAATGGACATCTGCGGGAGAAAATCCAAACATCGGAGAGAATCAATGAGTTGGAGAAATATAAACATCACGCTGAAATAGACGCAAAAAACAAAGAATTAACCGCTTTATCACTCCAGTTGGTTACAAAAAATGAAATCCTGACAGATATTTCCGATACAACCAATAAACTTTACAGGGATGATTTAATGGATGAAATCTCCTATAACTACCTGACCAAAAAGATAAGAGATAGTATAAACACAGATAAAGACTGGGATCAATTTAAAAATATCTTCGAAAAAGTGCATGAGAATTTCTTTAGGAAATTAAAAAGAATCAGCCCGAAGTTAAGTGAGAGCGAAATGCGACTGTGTGCTTACCTGAAGATAAATCTTGCCAACCACGAAATCGCAAAAATTTTTAATATCAACCCAGGTACCTTAAAAACGAACCGGTACCATATCCGTAAAAAACTCAACCTGGAAACAAAAGCCAATCT
>JABMQA010000420.1 GCA_013203545.1 Bacteroidota bacterium | reverse complement strand
GGTCGGATGAAGTTATTCGGTCAATATCTATGCATTCGGCAAATGGAGTAGTTGTAAGGAACATTGAAACGGATAGAAATGAAATTGAATTAAATGTTTCAGACCTGCAAAAAGGCATATACTTTATAAAGCTAAATATCTCAGGGTCAACGGTTGTAAGAAGGGTTGTGATCCTGTAGTCGATTTACTGTTTAAAAATTGTAACCGGCATCTCTCTTTTTGGGAGGTGCCGGGTTTGTTGATGGATTGATATTTCCTTGTTACATCCGGAAGCAAAATCAGATACAATTCAAACAGGTATTCATAGAACCAAAAAAAAATATCAACATCCTTGACGCTATTCTACTTTTAATGTGTCAACAGGATCTGTCCTTGCAATTTTTATGGTATGGTAAATAATTGTTAATAAAGTAATCACCAGTAGTAAAACGGCTGAAAGGATGAAGGTTATTGCATGAAGTTCGGTCCTGTAAACATAATTGTTGAGGAAATCCTGCAAAAAATAATAAGCAATTGGGAAAGCAATCAGGATAGAAATACCCACCAGTATCAGGTAATCTGTAAAAATTAGCTTTACGATCATATGGGATTTAGCACCGAGAACTTTTCTAATGGATATTTCCTTGGTACGCTGCTCAACTGTAAACGAAGCAAGGCCCAATATGCCCAGCGAAGCAATAATTATAATGACGATAGAGAATAAGGTAAATAAGATTCCCCGTTTTTCATCAGGTGCGATTTGTTCCATCAGGTCGTCTTCAAGGTAAGTATACTCAAAAGGGATCAAAGGATACGTTTTTGCCCAGGCATCTTCAAGGTTTTGCATGATTTCTTTCTTATCCGTACTCTCGAGTTTTACATACACATTTGGTGCATTTTCCCGAAGGTAAAGTAAAAGCGATTCAACCGGATTGTATAATCCTGTTTGATGATAATCCTTCATTAATCCAATTACCCTGGCAGTTTGGTCCTCACCAAACATTACCTTTTTTCCCAGGGGTTCTGTCCAGCCAAAGCGGTTTGCCAGCGTTTCATTAACGATCACAGCCAGGGTATCGGTCTTAAATTCTTCTGAAAAATTCCTTCCGTCAATAATTTCTATTCCCAGTGTATTTATAAATTCATAATCACAACCGGCCAGGTTTACACCTTTCTCCTGCATGCCTTCGGAGGTTTCAACTGTTAATAGCAGTTTTCCCGAACCTTCCCCCATTCTTGCGTTGGTGCTCCCAACACTTTGTACGCCGGAAATGGCCAAAAATTCATTCCTTAACACCGGTAACTTTTCAACCATTTCCCGGGTGTCGAGCGTAATAGAAACAATCTTTTCTTTATCAAAACCCATATTTTTTTGTTTGAGAAAATCCAACTGTTCGTAAACAACCCATGTACTAATAATCATAATTAGTGAAATGACGAACTGTATAATAACAAGAATTTTCCTTAGTAAGCCATGTTTGCCCCCTTGTGATTGTTTACCTTTCAGGACAACTACTGGCTTGAAGCGTGAAAGGAAAAAAGAAGGATAGCTACCACTTAAAAATCCAAGGATCAAAATGATAATCACCATGGATGTTAAAAATTCAGGATGACCAAAGATGGAAAAGTCAAGTGATTTTCCTGTGAGAACATTAAAGTTTGGCAGGAGAAAATAGCATAGACCAAGACTTAAAATAAGTGAAATAATCGTTAGTACGACTGATTCAATTAAAAACTGCCTGACAAGTAAACCCTGGTGTGCACCGGCCACTTTCCGGATGCCAACCTCGCGTGCACGTTTTGCGGATCGGGCGGTGGTCAGGTTCATATAATTAATACCAGCAATTACCAACATAAAAGCAGCTATTAAGAAAAAGATCCTGATAAAGCGGATATCACCACTTGCTTCTGAGTCGCCTTCCCCCACAGGATGAAGATGAATATTGGTAATTGGCTGCAGCTCATAATCGACGAAAACACCATACTGCTCAAAAATTTCAGCCATAAATTTATCATACATCTCCTCCAGCTTTTTGTCAAAAGCAACAGGATCGGTACCCGGTTTGAGTTTTATATAAGTATAGAGACCAAAATTCCCCCAACTTTGCCTGCGTTCTGCTTGGGTAGTCCATGAAATCAGGCCTGAAAACCTGAAATGTGAATTGTGAGGGACATCTTCAATGATGCCGGTAACCTTTAAACTTCGACCTTCATTGGTGATTATTTTACCCATGGGATTTTCGTTATCAAAAAGCTTATCAGAAAATGATTTTGTGAGTACAATTG
>JABMQA010000419.1 GCA_013203545.1 Bacteroidota bacterium | reverse complement strand
ATGAAATACACCTGTAAGGTCATCATCGATGGTATCTTCGATGATCTCAAAAATTTCTTTAAACGATTCCCGTGAATGCAGGACGATTGGCAATTTGTGCTTTTTTGCCAAATCAATTTGCTCACGCAGGGCTATATTTTGTTTCGCGACAAAGGTTTTATCCCAATACAGATCAATTCCTGCTTCACCGATTGCATAAAACTTCTCCTTTTCAAGCCACATTCTGACATTACGCAGCTCTTCCCGGTAATTTTCCTTGACATCGGTGGGGTGCAAACCCATCATAGGAAAAACATTTTCAGGAAAACTTTTGCACAATTCAAGCATGGGGTTTACAGTGTGGCTGTCGATATTTGGAAGTAAAAAAAAGTTGATACCATCGCCAATTGCCCGTTCTACAACCTGTTTACGGTCACTATCAAAACTATCAAGATATAGATGCGTGTGGGTATCTGTTAATATCATCGGACAAAAATAGGGTATTATCCATTTCAGGATTTTATATTTTTGTGAAAATTAAAGATTGGCCATTGAAAAAAATTCTGATTATACGCTTCAGTTCCATTGGTGATATTGTTTTAACCACACCAGTTGTAAGATGTTTGAAAAAACAGGTTGCAGCTATTGAAATACATTATCTCACCAAAAAAGCCTTTGAGCCGGTTTTGCTGGAAAACCCCTATGTCGACCGGATCTTCACCATACAGGAAAGCATCAGGGAAGTCCTGAATTTGCTGAGGCAGGAGAACTATGATTATATTGTGGACCTGCACAAGAATTTCCGGTCGCTGGGTATCAGGCTTTGTCTTTTGAAAAAATCGGGTTCATTCCCAAAACTCAATTATAAGAAATGGCTGCTTGTCAGGTTTAAAATGAACCGCATGCCCGATATTCACATTGTTGACCGTTATTTTGATGCTGTACGGCACCTGCCAGTAAAAAACGACCAAAAGGGCCTCGACTATTTTATTCCGGCTGGTGACCACCTCAAAATGACCGACTTGCCCGAAACACACCAAAACGGCTTTATTGGCCTCGTGATTGGCGGCAAACATAAAACAAAACAGGTTCCGGTAGTAAAGCTTACAGAACTTTGCCACAAGCTATCTTATCCCATAACCGTACTTGGGGGACCGGAAGATGTGGAAGATGCAAATGCCCTTAAAGATAATCTTGGTAACCGGATTTATGTAGCATGCGGGAAATACAACCTGAATCAATCGGCATCACTGGTCAGGCTTTCCAGTGTGGTTATTACCAACGATACAGGCCTGATGCATGTGGCCGCAGCTTTTCATAAAAAAATCGTCTCGGTCTGGGGCAATACCATGCCGGAGTTGGGGATGTATCCGTATTTGCCCGAAGAACCCGGAAACTATAAGATGTTCGAGGTAAAAGGGCTGTCATGCCGCCCCTGTTCAAAAATTGGATTTGATATCTGCCCTGAAAAACATTTCGATTGTATGATGAAGCAGGATATTGACAACATGGTTGATGCAGTAAGGAGGTATTTAATCCAAAATCCGATTCAATTCTGAAAACTTGATTGTTTTACAGTTATGAAACCCCGCTGCAAAATCGGCATCTTTCATGAATGGATGAAAGTAGATAATAACCGTCCAGAAAAAGTTTTGTACATTTGTGTTTAGAAAAATTATTAAACATGGAAACGCTCAAATTGGATTTCAACAAGCGTTACACCTACGCCGACTATCTTACCTGGATGGATGATGTAAGAAGGGAACTCTACGATGGTTTTATCAACCTGATGACGCCGGCGCCATCAAGGAAACATCAGGAATTATCTGTTAATCTGACCCGCATATTTGGCAATTTTCTATTACATAAAACATGTAAAGTCTACCATGCCCCCTCCGATGTTCGTTTACCAATAGATGAATCAGGAAATAGTGATGAAAAAATTTATACCGTTGTTCAGCCTGATATTTATGTGGTGTGTGATCTTTCCAAACTCGATGACCGGGGTTGCCTGGGTGCCCCGGATCTAATTATCGAGATCGTTTCAGCAAAAAATTCAAAACGTGATGTTAAAGATAAATTTGAAATATACCAGGAACGCAAAGTCCGTGAATACTGGGTTATTAACCCCAACGATGAAAACGTGAATGTTTTTGTTTTAGATGAAAATGGGAAATTTCAATTTGTTGGCATGTATGCCGGTGATGATAAAATACCGGTAAACATTTTCGAAGGCGATCTTAAAATTGATCTTACCGAGGTTTTTATGCCTTAGGGAAATTTTCAGAATAACTTCCCCAAAACTATGAATAAATTGCACTTGAAAAATGTGCCATCAATGTCATTATTGATAACATGTTAACGATGTTCTTTTTCCAGGATTCATTAATTTTTTATCATCCGTTAATTTCTTT
>JABMQA010000418.1 GCA_013203545.1 Bacteroidota bacterium | reverse complement strand
CTATTTATTTACAAAGGTTTATCGGTAACTGTTTTTTGCTGCGGAATTGCTGATTTTCAAACCCAAGCTTGTTCCGTTCGCTTCTTATTAGTACTTTTGCGCCCCGATTACTTGGAAAGTATAAAAAACAAATACATTATAATGGAAAATTTAGTTATTGATGCAAACCTGAAATACAAGGTTAAAGACATTTCCCTGGCGGAATATGGACGGAAAGAGATAGAAATCGCAGAAAAGGAAATGCCTGGCCTGATGTCGATCAGGAAGAAATTCTCAGAAGAAAAACCCTTACAGGGTGTCAGAATCAGTGGCTCCTTGCACATGACCATTCAAACGGCTGTTTTAATTGAAACACTGGTTGAGCTGGGTGCCGATGTACGTTGGGCAAGTTGCAATATATTCTCAACCCAGGATCATGCAGCAGCAGCCATTGCAGCAACCGGTGTTCCGGTTTTTGCCTGGAAAGGTGAGACCCTTGAAGAATACTGGTGGTGTACCAACCAGGCGCTTTCATTCCCCGAAGGCAAGGGGCCACAACTGATCGTTGATGATGGCGGTGATGCAACCCTTTTAATTCACAAGGGTTTTGCCATCGAAAACGACCCAGAACTCCTGAAGGAAAAGCCTTCTAACTCGGAGGAAAAAACTGTTTTGGAATTGCTCCGGAAAATCTATGTTGAAGATCCGCAGAAATGGCATCGTACGGCTGCCGAATGGAAAGGTGTGTCGGAAGAAACCACCACCGGTGTCCACAGGCTTTACCAGATGAAGGAGCGCGGAGAATTGCTGATTCCTGCCATCAATGTAAACGACTCGGTAACCAAGTCGAAATTCGACAACCTGTATGGCTGCCGCGAATCACTTGCTGATGGTATCAAGCGTGCCACCGATGTGATGATCGCCGGTAAAGTTGTTGTTGTATTGGGTTATGGTGATGTGGGCAAAGGCTCTTCAAAATCGATGCGGGCATATGGCGCGAGGGTTCTCGTAACTGAGATCGACCCGATTTGTGCACTGCAGGCTGCCATGGAAGGTTTCGAGGTAACCACCATTGAAGAGGCACTTAAGGAAGGACAGATTTTTGTCACCACCACCGGAAACAAGGATGTGATCACCCTGGAACATATGCGTCGGATGAAAGACGAAGCAATCGTTTGCAACATTGGCCATTTCGACAACGAAATTCAGGTTGAAAAGCTCGAAGCTGCCGACGGCGTTATCAAGGAAACCATCAAACCGCAGGTTGACAGGTACCGGTTCCCCGGTGGAAATTCCATCTTTTTGCTTGCCGAAGGCCGCCTGGTTAACCTGGGATGCGCTACGGGTCATCCATCGTTTGTTATGAGCAACTCATTTACCAACCAAACCCTGGCACAAATCGAACTGTGGAAAAACAGGGAAGTTTATGAGATTGATGTTTACCGGCTTCCAAAACATCTGGACGAAGAGGTTGCCCGGTTGCACCTCGAACAACTTGGTGTTAGGCTTACGAAACTGACAAAAGAACAATCCGACTACCTTGGCATTCCTGTTGAAGGGCCCTATAAGCCTGATCATTACAGGTATTAAAATACCTGATACCGAAATTATTATTTTGTGCAAACCCTGTCAGCGATTGAAACGCTGACAGGGTTTTTGTAATTTTTAATAGGGCCAAAGTCCCTTCTGGATAAGCGTTTTTCCTCATTTTAAAGATAATCCCGGATTCTGGAATATTTCCCTCTGAAAGCTTTGAAAAGAATGTTGCTGTCGGTGACTATGCGTTTCATTTTTCGGGTTCTATAAAACGGCCTTTATTCTTTTTCCACCAGTCAGTTTTAATTTCTTCACCAAGCTGTTCGATATCATCTCCCAGATCAGCTTTTTTTATCAGGTATTCCATTCTTAAACGGTTTAATAAACCCAGGATCGTTTCCTGATCAAAGATGGATTTATCGATGCTGATTAAAAACCTGGAAAGAAAAATTCCACGGGCTTTCGCCCACATCAAATTGATATTGGCCTATATTAACAATCTTTTCAAAACCAAATTTTGGACACCTGACAAATCAAGTTTTTATACCTTTGGGAGCTGTCTTATTAATCCATGATAACGGTCATTTTAATCAGAATACAGTGGAAACACCAATAAAGCAACTCAAAAGAAAACATTATCCCGTTGTTATAGCTTTATGCTTTGCGGCATTCATGGCTTCCCTCGACAGTTACATTGTTAACATTTCACTTCCCGAAATCTCCGAATATTTCGGCGTTGATATGAATTCGGTATCGTCGGTAATACTTGTGTTTCTGTTGTTCCTTGTCGGGACGATGCTGATTGCCGGTAAACTTGCAGATATGACCGGGTTGAGAAATTTCCTGCTCATTGGTTACCTGATTTTTGTCGCAGGATCATTGGCCTGTGGGTTGTCCGGATCACTTCTTATACTCAATATTTCCAGGGGCGTGCAGGGTGTAGGTGCAGCGATCATGACCATAGCCCCCTTTACCATCATATCAAAATATTTACCCCAATCCATTACAGGATGGGCCTTCGGACTGATGTCGACATTTGCTGCCGTAGGACTAACTGTCGGCTCTCCCCTTGGTGGCTTTATCACCGGGAATTTTTCGTGGCACTGGATTTTTCTTATTAATGTACCGGTTGGTCTGCTTGCCGCAGTTTTTACCTATAAGGTGATCCCTGATAAAAAGCCGGCTTCCGCAGAAAAAACAGTTAAAGGATTTGATGTTTTAGGATCCCTAGTCAGTTTCCTGACTATCGCTATCATCACGTATGTACTGAGCCAGGGAAAAGATATGGGATGGGCGTCATTTACTACAATCCTGTTATTTTCAGTTTTCATATTTCTTTTCATCACTTTGATTTTTATTGAAAAGAGGGCTAAATTCCCTGTTTTTGAGCTTTCCCTTTTTAAAAACCGGGTATTTACCCTGGCTACGTTATCCACCGTTTTTATTTTTCTCTTTCTTTCGGGAAACTTCTTTTTATTGCCCTTTTATCTTACCGGTTTTTCAGGCCTCAGTACACAAAATGCAGGCCTCGTTCTGATGATCTATTCGTTGGTATATATGATTGCAGGACCCTTGGCCGGAAGGGCATCCGATAAGATCAAACCCGAAAAACTCTGTATGTTTGGCGCTATTTTCAGCGGGATTGGAAGTGTCCTGTTTGCGATTTTCCTCGATACCCAAAGTCTGATCCCGGTTATTTTGCTGCAGGTATGGCTGGGTATTTTTATGGGTTTGTTCATTTCACCCAACAACAACCTTGTTATGAGCAGTACTGCGATTGGGGAACGCGGTACAACTTCTGGCATGTTCAGCACCCTGAGCCGGCTGAGTATGATCATTGGTGTGGTGTTGTTCGAAATCCTGTTTGCATCAGGTACCGGAAGTGGTAATGGTGAAAATATGATAAGCAGTATGTCCCACCAGTTGATGGCAGAGGGATTCAAGATAGCCTATTATGCAGGTGCCGGGATTTTACTCCTGGGTTTTATTTGTTGCCTCGCTATCTTCAGGCCTAAAACAACTTCGAAAGCTCCTTATGAACAACATCAAAAGACTTTGCATCCACATGACGGAGTGATTTAACCCGTATGCCCCGGATTATACTTTCCTTTTGTCGATCACCTGTTTTATCTTACCGGTTTTCGGGTTTCTGGTTAATGTTTCGGGGTTGGCTACTGAAATTACTGGCATATTTGTTCCTCTGGTATCAACC
The DNA here is from genome assembly GCA_013203545.1 of Bacteroidota bacterium. Taxonomy (GTDB): domain Bacteria; phylum Bacteroidota; class Bacteroidia; order Bacteroidales; family 4484-276; genus JABMQA01. The sequence continues at coordinate 8,196 of JABMQA010000418.1, read as the reverse complement.
AGAAAATGAAGCGCTTTTTCTTCTGCCAGCAGGTAAGATAAAAAATGTTTTGCCAACTCCTCCCTATCCTTCCCCTCCATTTCATGCTTTGTTTCAATATTTACTTGCAGGAGATCCTTACCCAGCTTTTGTTCGGCAACAATTTGGAAATGGTACGAAAATTCCCCGAAATGGCTGATGAGTGAAGATATAACCTGGGGTGTAATATTATATCCGGATATGATGAGTGTATCATCCGATCTGCCCTGCAGTTCTAGTAATTTCAATTGGCGGCCACAGTCACAGGTATCATTGAGTATGCGCCCCATGTCACCGATGTCATAACGAATTAGCGGCATGAAATAGCGGTTGAGACAAGTTACAAGGATCTTTCCGGGATTGCCATCCTCAACAGGCTCACCGGTGTCAGGATTTACAATTTCAATATGCACACTGTCTTCATGAATATGGTGAATGCTGCCTTCAAGCTTTTCGCAGTTAAACCCTATCAATCCTGTGTCGTTGGATGAGTAGCCTGCCGATACAAATTTCTTTACGCCAAGTATTTTACTTATATATGCCTTGGTGTCAGGATAAATCTGTTCACCACCGGTTGCAACTATTTCAATTTTCACATCCGTTATCTTGTGTTCTTCGCAATAATCAGCCAGCGAAATGAAGAATGAAGGGATTCCGACTGCAGCATTGACATTGAACAACCGAATGAAGGTTACAGTTGCCTCGGGCCCTGTTTGTGCGGCGATGGGTAATATAAGACAACCACACAGCTCCAGCGCCTTGTTTACAAACGTAAACGATGCCCAAAGGTTTCCGGCATTCATCATGTTTGCTACCCTGGACCCTGAACGGATACCAGGTAAAAAAAGACCCTTTGAACAAAGTTGTGCCTGGTTTTTTAATTCTTCATTTGAATAAAATGTGAATTTGGGATCCCCTGTGGTTCCACCGCTGGTAAACACATATGCATCAGATAAAGGTTGGGTGATGAAACCCTGGTTATGTGGTGGCAAATTCTCGCGCAAATCCTGCCCTGTTAATATTGGAATGCCGACAAGTTCAGAAAGGGAATTTAATTTATGCAGCGGCAGCCGGGTTTTATAGAAATGTGAATTTGACCGGGCATAATGCACAAGAGAATTCATTTTGGATAAGGTTTCGATGTTCCTTTTATCAACAGCCAAATAATCGAACGGATTATAAAAATAGCTTTCCTGTTCCTTCATGTCAAAATTGGGTTTTTGTTTTATGAATTAAAAAATTTTCAGTGTAGCTGCCAGGTATTCATTATTCTCATTGTTTTGAACCGTTATCCTCACAAAATTTTCGCCTTTCAAACCGGTAATCATATTATGATTGGCCACAAAAATTCCTTTGGGTTCGAGCTTGTTAATCAATTCTTCAGCCGTTAAAGTTTTGCTTTTGAGTAAAAAAACACTCGATTCGGAGGGCAGGTATTCTATGCTGGGAATTTTATCGAGATGCTTAAACAGTTTGGTCTTTCGTTCGGTATTTTTCCTCCGTGAATTGGCTACGTACTCCTGGTCAACAACCGATATCTGTCCTACAAAAAGAGAAAACCATGAAAATGGAAAATATTGCCGGTATAAACTAACCGCCTTGTCCAGTTCACGATTTTTTGACACCATATAACCAATTCGAATGCTCGGTAAGCCATAAATTTTCGACAGTGTCCTTAATACCAAAAGGTTGGAATACTTCTCTAAAAAATCATAGCAGGTAACAAACCTGTCGTCCTTGTCGGTATATTCACCATAGGCTTCATCCACAACCACAAAACAGTTATATTGATCTGCAGTTTTAATGATTTTCTCAATAATGTTGTGCGGTATAAACTGGCCTGTTGGGTTAATAGGATTGCTGATCCATATAATTTTGGGGGCTAAATTTTTAATGCTGCCAACAATATCATTGGTGGTTTCGGATGTCCACCTGTAGTCATCCTCCTTCTTAAGATAAACATAAATGGGTGTTGCTCCGGTACGCGACGAAAATTCTTCGAACAGGCTGAAATTGGGTACCGGTAATAAATATTTATCGCTGTTTGACAAAAAAACCCTTGCGAGAATATCAATCATATTTTCGAGCCCCGCACCCACCACAAACCAATCGGGTTTTACTCCATAAAGTTTGGATAAGTAAGAGGTCAGCAGTCTGTAATGGTTATCGGGATAGTCAACCAGATTCTCAACCGCCTCTTTTAAAAGATCAGTTTGCCCCATTACCTCTTTGATAAGTGGAGAAAATCCATCGCAATTTCTACCGATATCAAATTTGTAAACCTTTCGGAGCTTGTATTTCTTTATGGTGTCCCTGATCTTGTTGTACTCATCGTCGTCTTCGCCCAGATAGGATTCAACCCTGTTGAGCAAGGCCATTTGTGTCTGGATATTGAACAGTCGTTGTGTAGGTATATTCAATATGCCTTCTCCTTACTGGTTTTTTGCAACAGGTAATAGTTATGCCGTTTATCATCGATCATGGTGGAATAGAAATACGCTGAAAAGAACCCGCGCTTGTTTATGTATTCTGTAAATATATTTCTGGTTTCAAATCTGTATTTCACAGCCTGTTCCATATTTGTGGTTTTCAGTTTTTGAAGATTTTCGGGTATTTCAACGAGTACCATATCGGTTTGAGGCAAGAAGTCGGGCCTGGCAATGGGAATTTTTTTCAACGCCTCCTCCAGGCTTAATGCAGGGTGTCTTTCATGCGGCTTGCCGGTGTGAAATTCATCATCAAGGTGAACAACCACCAAAAATCTGTCGATGGGCATTCCACCACTCATTTCATCGGTAACCTGATAATGATTTGGCAGATATTTGATCACACAAGCACCGGATTTACTCAGATAATTATTGGCATTTCCTCCCTCCAGGGGCTCATAAGTCCAGAGCATCCTTTTAATGTTCCATTTTCGCAGGATATTAAAGAGGTACTCCTCCATGTGATACCCGATATGCATGCTCCTGTATTGCTTAACAATACCAATCATATGCAGATAAACGGTTTGAGGTTCAAGTGATGGCAAAACGATCTGCATTGCAATCATCTCATCATGCAAAAATCCACCCATTACGATTCCCATTTTCGGCGTATCGCCAATCAATGCTTCAAGGGTAATGGGCGACATCCGGCCCAGTTCGTCCAGACCCCAGATTTCGCCCTGCAAATCAACGCACTTCTGAATTTCTTCATGTGTTTTCAACTCGCGAATTTCGAATCCTTCAATTTTTAGATCGTCCATAATGCAAATATTGTCAATTTCGAAAAAATAAATTTTAGACAGGAAACAAACAACCGGGCCATTTATCCGGGCCTATTGTTTTGTAAAATTAATAAATTTGTGCGGAATTGAAGCGGCAATTTTTCCAACTGCTTATTAATCATCGATTATACCGGAGCCGTAAAACTTTTTCTTGGTAAAAAAACCGGTCTGGTTATAAATGCGTTGTTTGTTGTTTTTCTGTTTGTCTTGCTGCTTGCATATTCAATCGGCCTTACCAACGATTTGGGGGAGTTTTTCCTGGACAAGGGACTCACAAATTTTAATCCGGCAAAAGGCCCATACCTGAGCCTGATCCTGCTGGCTATATTTCTAATAATCCTCAAATATGGTAAACATACACTCATTAAAGTTCTTGGTATTTTAAGTGTTATCCTCATCCTGATGCTGCTGACAATTTCGCTGATGCTTGCCGGGATGTGGGATTTTAACCGGTTAACAGCAATTCCTTCCTTTACTGAATTCTTTAAGCAGTTTTTCATGGTTTTCCCCATCCTGATCATGTCGTTTATGTTTTTTTCGGTGATCTCACCAATGGTTGTAAGTTTCCGAAACGAGAATGAATCCAATTCTGAAGTTGGAAAAAGATCTTCCAGGGTTTTAAAAATAACAGTCATTATGCTCATGACCTTTGTATTGCTTTTTGTTTTCTCGTGTGTTTTTGCATTGAACGTGGATGCGTTGAAAGAGGCAGACATCAAAAATATTTCAGTACTGGCGCTTTTGGGTGAAACGGTTAATAAACCATTTTTAAAGGATTTTGGGCCGGCAATCAGCCTCATTGCATTAACAACATCATTTTTTGGCGTTGCCCTCGGTTTCAGGGATAGTAGCCTGGAACTGATTAAGGGATTTTTCAAGATTAAAACCGCTAGAAAAACCTTAATCAGGTCCGAAATTATCTTTTATGTTTTTACCATTGTTTCTCTTTGGGTGATTACCATAATGAATATTAATATCATTGATCTTTTCGGCGAATTCATCGCTCCTTTAAATTCCCTGTTTTTGTATTTTGTGCCGGTAATTATTGTTTACAAACACCCTGTATTTAAGCCATACAGAACCATTGGCGCTGTTTTAATATTCGTCTCTGGTATTGTTCTTGTATTTTCCTATTTCATAGGGAAGTTGATATAGAAATATCGGGAGAGATTCTGATATTTGTTATCTTTATCCTTTGGAAATTAATTTCAATAAATCATAAGAATCCAGAAATGAAAAAACTTACAACACTTTTTATTGGTTTAACCATACTGCTTGTAACCGGATGCCATGAAAAGACAAACCAGGGTAGTTACATTTTTAATAATGGTGAAAAAACCGACCTTCGGGAATATAATGCCGGTTATGCCTTTGAGCAGAACGGTTGGACCTATGTTCACGTTGAGGGCGATGCCTTCGAAAGGGGAGAACAGTTTGGCTACCTGACTGCATCAAAATATGCTACAGGAAGAAAAACATTACAGACCTATGTCATGCAAACCATGGGTATTGAGTTGGCTTGGTTGAACGATCAGGCCGTTAAGTTACAAAAGCATAAAATCCCTAAGGAGTTGATCCGGGAAATGAGCGGATACGTGGCCGGATGCAAAAAGGCAGGGGTAGAAACAACCCTTACAGAAGTCATCGGCTGGAATGCCTTTCCCGGAATGGCTGAATACTGGTGGCCGCTGTACGGTATTCAAACCTATTTAGGGTCAGAAGATCCGCCGCCTGCCCAGGCAAAAAAGCAAAAGGGGCAGTGCAGTGCATTTATTGCCACGGGCGATGCCACCACCGATGGTCAAATTGTTATCGGCCATACCACCTTCGATGATTTTTGGAGTGGTGACCTTTGGAACACCATCCTGCATATCCAGCCCGATAGTGGCCATGGCATGATCATGCAAGCCCAGCCGGGATATGTAATGAGTATGGCTGATTTCTTTGTAACGGAGGCACAGATTGTAGGACTGGAAACAACTATCATCTATATCAACCAATATGATACAGCAGGAATTCCCGAGTGGGTCAGGGTACGGCAGGCCATGCAATACGGAAACAATATTGACGAATGGATCGCCATCATGAAGGAGGGGAACAATGGGGTGAATGGCGCTTCCTGGCTACTGGGTGATTTGAATACCAACGAGATTGTTCGCTTTGAGCAGGGATACCGCTTTTCGGCCATCGACAGGAAAAAAGATGGGTATTTCTTTGGGTGTAATTGTGTGGAGGATCCCAAAATCAGGAACCTGGAATGTGTGAATGTGGGATACAACGAAATCAGGATGCAGACAGGTGGACGAAGGGTAAGATGGCCCCAATTGCTTGACCAGTACTATGGAAAAATTGACGAAAAAACGGGCGCGCTTATGCTTGGCGATACATGGGACCCTTACCTTGAGAAAGACCAGGGAGGTGCCAACACCATTTGTGCCATGTATGATATGGACCCAAGGCTGAATTTCAGTTCGACCATCGCACCTTGGATCGCGCCCTATGAACCGGCCGGATCAATGGATGTAAAAATCACCACCACCGATATGGGCCGGAAAATGAATTTCTGGGCAAGGTATGGCCGATCCAACGGTGTGGCTTTTGATGCAGCGGAATTTCTTGAAGCGCATCCTCAGTGGAACTGGCAGAAAGAATATCTCCCAAGCAGGCCGGCACAGGATATTGGCTTGTTTGGACCGGGGGTAAATTAAGATTGGAAATTGGAACCAATAACAATCCTGAAGAAAAATAATAACATAACAAAACACAATATTATGAAAACAAAATTATCAAACATTCTGAAATGCTTGCTTACTTTATTATTTCTTATCCCTATCCTTTCCTTCTCCCAGGATTACAAATGGGAATGGGTTATTGAACCGCAGTTTGATGCTGGATGGAATTTTTCTGAAGGATTAGCTCCAGTCGGGAAAGGCAAAGATTATAAAACCAGAAAGTGGGGCTACATTGATAAAACCGGGAAATTAGTTATTGACTATCAATTTGATGATGCATCGAGTTTTTCAGAAGGAAGAGCTGAAGTAGTAAACAAAGAACTTAAAGATAAATATTACTATTCTGGTAAAATAGGTTTTATTAATAAAACGGGTACTTTATGTATAGGATATAAATATTGTGAGAACTACGTATCTGAATTTTCAGAAGGATTAGCAGCTGTGGAAATAAAGGATGGATGGAATAGTAAATGCGGGTATATAGATAAAAATGGCAATACAGTATTGGATTTTATTTATAAAAAGGTTGGGAAATTCTCGGAAGGACTTGCTCCCGTAAAATTTTACAGTGACAATGAACAGAATTTATCTCCCAAAAAGGTATATTACATAAATAAAAAAGGTGAGATCGTATTAACAACCAAATATGAGAGTGGTAGTTCTTTTTCTGAAGGAATTGCTTTTGTGCGGGAATCAGTTATTAAGGATGGCAAATTTCTTTATTCTATTATTGGTGCAATTGATAAATATGGCAATGAATTGTTTGAGCCTAAATACCAGTTTGCATCTGCCTATCAAGATGGTTATGCTCGGATAAATAGTAATGGCGGACTTAGAGGTAAATATGGATTTATTGACAAAAAAGGAAATATTGTTATTGATACAATCTATGATGGTGCAACTAACTTTTTCAATGGCCTGGCACTAGTGTGGCTTGATGGGGTTAAAATAATAATTGATAAATCCGGAGAGGAAGTTAATGCAACATATCTCGGTTCAATAAGTGATGGTTTGAGTCTTAATAGCGATGGGAAAGACGGGAAATATGGTTATCAACGCCTTTTAAACGAATACGAACAGGTTTTCCGTTATGTAAACCTTGAACTGGATAAATGGGATGATAAAGGCAAGTATGAGAAACTGGGTGATTATCAAAACCGTGTAAATGAAAATACCCGTAAGATAAAGATTAAGGAACTTCAGGAAGAAGCATTGGGTGTAATAGGAAGTGAATTATTTGAAAGAAAATGCCAGAATAAGAGTTTCGATTATGATCCGGAAAGCGAGATATTTAAAATCGACATGGAAGCGGTTCCGGCCATTTTTGTGCGTGTGCCCATTGATGAAGCATTGTCATTTGATGAAAATTTCGAGAAGATTGAATATAACAGCTTTAGCTGGGGATTGGACGAAAAGCAGATTCTTATCACCAAAGCCACATTGTTCAATCCGGTAAACAGTAAATCATATACGTACGACATCAACACGCCGATTACTTTCAAAAAGGTGGAAGTCCTGGCAAATTTTAATCCCATCGATATTGAAGATATCTCAACCATTGATAAAGCCGACCAAAAAGTAACCAAGGAAACGGTGGAATTTGGCCTTTCAGATGTTGATGTGGATATACCTAAATCCACAATAGTTAAGGACAAAACCTATTGCCTGATCATCGGAAATGAAGATTACACGAAATACCAGCCCAACCTTAATACAGAGTCCAATGTTGATTTTGCCATTAATGATGCGAGAATATTTTCTGAGTATTGCAATAAGACATTGGGTGTTCCAAAAGAAAATATTACCCTGCTGGAAGATGCCATCAGTTCCCAAATGAAAAGAGAGATCATGAGACTGGCAAATAAAACCAAATACAGCAAAGGAGATGTAGAGTTAATATTCTATTATTCAGGACATGGATTCCCTGACAATGAAACAAAAGAAGGTTTTATCATGCCAGTGGATATTGCAGGGGCAAATGTTTCTGATGGAATAAAACTATCGAAACTTTACCAGGATCTAACTGAATATCCAAGCAAAAAAGGGCATTTTTCAAAACCCCTCAAAAGTAGTTAACAAATTTTGATTTTACGCAGTTACATGAGACACCACTCCCATAACAATCAATGATTTTGCCGGGAAGCTGTTAAATTTTGCTATGCCGCTATTGACTGGGAT
>JABMQA010000417.1 GCA_013203545.1 Bacteroidota bacterium | reverse complement strand
TATAGCTTGAGTCGTTTGGCCACCTTGTGCCGTCGCCAAAGCCATACCAGCAATCGCCCAACGCTTTTGTCCCGATTATCATAACAGCAGAAAGTGAGTCAAAAGTAAGCCATGCGCCGCCATTCCATTCATCGGCATGTTTGTATCCATCGAGTGAATCAGCCTGGGTATAGCCAAGGAGGTGTGTAATATTTTGTAAATGATAGTCGGGATTGGGGGGATTACCTTCTGTCCATGGCGCAAAGGTAAACAGGTTGGGGCCTTTCCCGCTCCATCCGCCGTCGCGGTAACGGCCACAAATAAGTTTTTGCCCGGAAACGTGATTGTTTGCCCAGGCATCAGGCACTGTGAACATAAAATCGTTTGTCCGGTAATTGTCGTAATTCCCAAAATACCATGGTCCTGCCATTTGTGGGCTGGAAAGATCGGTATCGAACCAGATATGAGAATAGTCCAGATCAAATTGAAAATGTTGCCCGACGCACATGTAAATCTTTCCGGAATTTTGCTGGCCCTGGGCTGGTAAATATGCCAGGCCCATCCTGATGACTTCATAAGCAATATCATTAAATACCCCGTTGGTAACATCGGCAAATGGTTGCATGGTTTCAGCGGTGTTGAGGTCGTTCAGGTTTTTATTTGCCGATATCACCGGAATGGGAATATTTATTTCGGATACATCAAAATACCAATCGTGCCCGACTGCAAATATGGATCCGGGGTAGCCGTCGGTTGGGCCACCGGCATCGCCATCCGGAAAAAATGTTGAGGCGCTTCCGGAGTAATTCCAATTGCTACCGCCCGACCCTTCCGGAAGCCTGAATGCCCCGCAATAGCTCAGGTTGTCGCTATGTAGCAGTTCGGTTGGCTGTGGTGGCAATGCTGGTAAGGAATCTTCGATATATAGTCCGCCGCCAAATTCGGCATAATTTCCGGTGAGCGATAGGTTGAAAAGTTCCGGCATACTGCCAAATATTGCTATGGCGCCTCCTTTTTCAGCCTCATTATCAGTAAATGTACTGTTATTAATTATTAGGTTTGAACTGTTGATGGCTGAAATTGCACCTCCATGTGTTTCGTCTTTTGAAATGTTTTTTACGTTTTTTAAACTGCAGTAATGTATTTCGGAATTGCCCTGACCATTTTCGCCGGTATTGATGAATTTTATGCCGCGCCAGCCGGTTTCCGTATCTTCAGCATTAAAGAAAACAATATCATTTGTATTTCCAATAACAAGCAGTTGCCCGTAAACCGTGATGGAGTAGGGGCCTGTAAATATAATATCGGTGCCACCCGGAACAGGTTGGATTTCCAGGACTTCACCTTGTGGAACAACCAGGTCACCATCCACACATATCTCCTCCATATCATTCCAGGTTCCAGAGACTTCACCACCCGGAATATGGTTTCCAACCGGAAAGAAGGTTAAGGCGCCCATGTCTGTAACTGATCCGTCGGGATCTGTCGGAAATGCCGGGTCACCGCTGTTGATGCAGGGCGATTTGGTGTTGTCGTTTACCGGGTAATTTGCCCAGGTGAGTTCAAAATTCCCTTCAGCCGGATTGGCAAACAGTGGATCTTCGTTGATATTCCCGGTACCGAAATGGACACCTGTGCCACCCACATCGGAATATGCTGCAGCAAGGTCGCCGCCATCCGGTAAAACATGAATATCACTTCCTGTATTGCCCCAAATGATGGAGTTGGTGAATTCGGGGTAGGACCAATCGTACATATTTATCCCGCTACCAACACCTGCAGTATTTTGGCTCACTGTGCAATGATCGAAAAACGGGCCACAGCCATTGATATCGATACCACCCCCTTCAGAAGCCGTATTCAGGCAGATAAGGCACCTTTCGAGTTGCGGATAGGAACCCCAGCATTGGATTCCGCCACCTGCACTGGCTGTATTTTGCATGATGGAGAGATACCGAAAAATAGGGGAGGAATAACGAATATGTATCCCTCCCCCGCCTTCGCCGGCTGAATTTTCGGTAATTGTACTGTGCTCAACGATTACTTTTGAAGACTCATAAATAAATAGGGCACCGCCAAAATTATCCCAGTCTTCTCCCGTGGCATTGCCATACTTGAATGAACAATAGCGCACCCTGGAGCTATCCATGGTGTTGTAGTGGAGGTCGTAAAACCGTAATCCAAACCAGCCTTCATCCCGGTCGAGGCTCCACAAACGGATCGAATCCTGCTCATTACCCAAAAGTTCAAGCTGACCATATACGATGAATTTGTAATGACCGGTAAACATAAAGTCGATCCCTCCCGGAACTGAAGTTACAGTTAATGTCTGGCCATTGGGGACAATAATATCACCATCCACAAAAATAGAGTCGTAGGTTTGCCACATTCCGCTTACCTCACCCGAAACGTGGTATCCTCCTGAAGGTTCGTTAATGCCTGTTCCTGATAATGTCACCTCAGTATTGTAGGTTTGTGCTGAAGAAATAGCAATGGATCCTGAATAGCTCTGTGCGGCGTCCGGTTCAAAAATTAAGGTGAAACTGAACGAATCGTCCACTTCAAGCGGAAAGGTCATCTCCGACAGGTCAAAAACTTCCGGTTGAACTTCAATATTATCAAAAATAACAGGTATGCCTGAGTTGTTGGTGATGGTGATTTGTGCCATTTGGCTTTCGCCGATAAAAACAGTCCCAAAATTAATATTCATCGGATCAACAGCGTAGGAGAGGAGGTTCTGAGATTCATAAGCACCAATATCGGGGGCGCTTCCGAAAGGTCTGATATTTCCTTCAAAATCAATTTCCGGCGCCCAATCCATGCTGCCGTTATTTACTGCCGGGCTAAGGGCTGTGAGGTGAAGGTCGGAAGTGGCCGGATTTAAAAAGATTTCACCAGGCAGGTCAGAAACGACCGAGTTTGCATCCTGTCCGCTGTACAAGGCCCATTCGCCGGTTTCGATCTGGGATATTGAAAAATCAGTTGAATAACCAACAGAGATAGCTCTTGCCGGATTGTTGTTCTGGAAAAGGTTGAAATCACCGTGATAATTTCCGGCAGAAGTTTGTTCAAAGGCAAGTCCAATATTTTCCCCACCCGAAATAATGCAGTTGTACATGTTCAGGATATCATTGCTGTTTCCGACCCATATCGTATAAACCTCCGCATCATAAAAAGTACAATTCCTCAGAATGGTTTCAGTTGGATTGCCGCTCCAGCATACCTGAACGATCGATATATCACCCGAATAGCCAATACAGTTTACAAGTTCAACCTGGTCTTCCCATAATTTGTAGCAGGTATTCCAGCAATCGTACGACAGGCATGAATTGAGTGTGGTATGAGAAGAACTTATATCAAACCCATCAAAAACCCCATACGTTGTGCAGTGGTCGAACAGGAAATTATTCTGCTCACCGTGTCCAAGTGCAAACCCATCTACATTTTGTTGCGCATCGCGTGCCGAATGAGCTGTACAGTTAATAAATGTGCCATTGTAACAATAGTCATCAAGAAAGGGTGAAGCATCAATTCCATAAAGATCGAAATGATGCACCTCGGTTCCGGAAATCAAAAAATCATGCGAATTGCCGGCAATGCCTATACCGTAGGTCATATCATGGAGTTCGCAATCTTGAACCACAAAATTGTTGACATCCTGTGCCCAGATACCGGTGGAGTCCCAGTTCCGTATCACCAGGCCATATAGTTTTATAAATGAATTCTCAAGGTAAATGCCCGTATTCATCCCTGTTCCGGTGCCGTCGATAATCACATCTTCACCGGGATAGGCTGCAAACACTATGTAACCATCGGTTTCGTTTCCACTGGTTTGGGTTGATACGGATTCATAGTAAATCCCCTCCCTGATCACAACCGAATCTCCCGGTTGCACCACATTGGCGGCATGTTGAATGGTTTGCCAGGGCAGATCCGGTGTTCCGGGATTTTCATCACTGGCTTCGGGATGATTGTTGTTCACATAAAAGACATCCTGATCTGCACCCCATCCGGCCATTCTTGCCAGCATCCACCAGAAAGCCCTTCCTTTCAGGTTGCAGTTGAGTGATTGGGAGTGGGCACAGGAGCAACTCCAGCAAAGGTCCGATCCCGGGTTTGCTGTGCACCATTCGTTTGCCCAGTTACCCAGATATCCCCAACCCGGGCCCTCGTAATAATCACAATTGTCGGTGGCATATTCAAAGTAGGTTCCATCGGGATTGTAACTTTCGATATCGGCAAAATCAAATAGTATCTTATTGTTTTCAGTACAATAATCCCTGATCTGTTGGTTTCGGGCCTTTAGGTTACTCCACGACCAGATATCCAGGTGGCCGGTCATGTAAACGAATTGTACATCCGGGTAATCCTGCTCTAACTGGTTCATGGCATTCAGATAAATATCGATCCCTCCGGGCGTGTTACCTGAAACTCCACCACACCACGACCAGATCACCACATTCCTGTCGTTGGATGGATTATTAAGTTTGTTGACGGTTAAATTGTACCATGTCAGATCACCGTTTTGACCCAGATCATAGCCATCAAGCTCCTGGTATGACAGCGCACCTCCCGATCCTGAAGAGTTAAACGTGTAGGGTTCGCCATAATGCGATTCGAGGTTTTGTATGCCTGTTGTGATCTGGCTTCCATGTGAAGTATGACCGTACCAGATGCGAAAATCTGATTTTGCCTGGTCGATCCATTCAGGAGGGATTTCTTCGAGGTGAGTGGTTTCATGATTGGCAATGATTGGTTGTGCTTTAACATGATTCCAAATCATCATCCCAACAATCATAATTGCTGTAATAAGTAG
>JABMQA010000416.1 GCA_013203545.1 Bacteroidota bacterium | reverse complement strand
TAAGAGTCTAAAACTTTTTTAATCCAAAAATAAATGTGATGTAAGGTGAATGTACACCGAATAACAATGAAAGACCACTAAAAAAAACCGCCAGCCAAAAAACAGCTACACGGTTTTGTTTTACCTGAGAATTATAAAAGTCTATTTCTTCCGAATAAAGAAATCGCCATGCATGCTCTGGAATGTGAACTCCGGACCACCGCCATTGATATCGCCGAGGACCCACTTGGTAAGTGAAACTTTGTACGTACCTTTGTTTGACTCTTTATCTATCTTCGGATTGTTTTGCTTGATATCCATTTCAAAATCGGTAAAGATCTCTCCCATATCGGTTTTCATCTTTAAAGTGGCTTTGGTTGATGCCGGAATTACCAGCTCAACATCACCGTTGAGTGTGGAAAACGACATGGGTGCATCCTTTTCAACCTTGCTGAACTCTGCTTTAATTGATCCGTTAACCGTATTGATCAATGCCGATCCTGAAATGTTGGTGATGTTAATGGGTCCGTTAACATTATCCAACTCCAGTGTGCCTTCAACATTTTCAATGGTAAGCACCCCATTGTTGACTGTGCTTAGTTTGAGGCAGAAATTTTTAGGAACCTTCACATCAAGTTTCAGACTGTTTCTCCACGAATCGCTTTCAACTTCCACATTGTTGTTTTTTTCCTCGGCGGAAATTTGAAACGAATTGGCCCCTATTTTTTTCATCCCTTCGGTTGACCGGTTGATGTTGTCTTTTTTCTCTTCATCCCCTTCATCCCCTTCATTCCACAGTGTTCTTGCGCGGGGGTAAGTTCTGGTACGAACATCGGGGGTAAAATAGTCGCTGCCTGTGGTTATTTTTACCATATCATCGTCTTTTTGTTCGCTGGCCTCGATAATGATTTCATTTCCACTGTACCCGGTAACGTTGATGCTGCCATTTACCAGCCCGATGGTTAAGGTTCCTTTTTCTCCGGGTTTGGATAGCGGTACGACCAGTTTTTGGGATGTTCCTTCCTGGGCAAACAGCCAACTGCCTGAAATTATTAATGCGCTAAGCAGAATGTTTTTTAGATTTTTCATTTTCATGTAGTTATTAAATTAATTAATCGCTTTATTTCTGATATATATGTTTCCGTTTAATGTTTTAAATTCCAGATCATTTTTTCCTTTCCCGATTTGAATTTGTGGCCGGGAACTGATCTCATACGTTGTTTTACTTCTTTTTGTGTCGGATGATTTGGTGACTTTATTTGCAAATTGCGAAATATCGGTGAAGTTGGTGTACAAATCCCCATGCATGATCTTATAACCGATTTTGGCTGACAGATCCGGAGTGCATTCTATCTGTATGTCTCCGTTGATGGTACTGAAGGATGAGCCGGATAAAGGCTGATCAGGCATGTTTACGGCTACTTCACCATTTATTGTATGTGCAATTATCTTTCCGGCAACATCCTGTAATGTTACCGGCCCATTAACATTTTTGGCAGTGATATCCCCGGCAACATTTGTAAATTCAACCTTTCCCAGGTTAATTGTGCTCACCGAAACATTGAATTTTTTAGGGACTTCCACAAAATAGTCCACACGAAACTTGTAACCATTCTTTTCACAATGGCAATAATTTAATGATTTTTTTTCAAGGTCGACTTTTGTACAGGGGATTTCGGTGTAAACAAAATAGCCGTCATCCACATTTTCAAAAACAATATTCACTTCGTTTATTCCGGTTTCCAGTGCCGACAGATCGTCTGCTTTTATGGATTTCTCCAGGTTGATTGTAATATTATCGTTATCGGTACCGGTAACTGTTACCGAACCATTCAGGTTATCCAGGTAAAGATTTTGCTGCTCCGGATTAAGTTCCAGTATTTTGCTGATTTTTTCAACCTTTTCCTCAGGAATAATTCCGTAGGAAATAAACATGATCAGCACTATTTTTATGAAAAACTTGATTTGCATTTTATGATAGTTTTTGAATGGTCTCTTCAATTTTGGTTTTGGCAGTACTGTTCAGGTTTTCCCGTTGCAGCAACTCCCTGAAATATGGAACAGCCTCTTTCCCGTTGATTGCAGCCATACCGTCGGCAAGTGCAATTTGCATCATGGGTGAATCCTGTATGGAAATGGATTCGATCAGTCCTTGCCTTACCTCGCTCTTACCCGAAAACTGCAGCAGCGCATCAACGGCAGCCAGGCGGACATTCTCGTTGGGATCTTCATTAAGTGTATTTAACAGTGCGGTGATGATTTTATCATCCGGGTTGTTTAGGTATTGTGAAGTGCCCACAGCTTTTAAGCGTTCCGACGCCATCGGGTCGTTGATCAGCGTCAGCATCATCACTTCGCGTACCTGCTGGATTTCCAGCGACATGGCCTGTATATCTTCCCTGTATTCGCGGTTCGGCGTAAATCCCTGTCCAACAATATATCCAAGCAATAAAAAAACAGCAGCGTATGCCAGCCGGGGCAACCATATTTTTGGATTGATCCTTTCGCTAATGGTTTGAACGGAAAACCGCTTCTCCTTTGCAGCCTGCTTTTGCTGCTCCCTCGCCAGCAACGAATAAAAATTGTCTTTCACCCTTTCGGAGGGTTCAGGGATCTGCCATTCCAACATCGTACCTGAAAGCGTTTTCAAACCTTCAAGATCATTTACATCTTCACCGCGCTTTTCCAGTTCGGATTTGATTTCCAACTCCAGGTCCTCGTCCAGATGGCCATCGATGTATTCGGTAAGCAAAAAATAAAACCTTTCGTTGTTCATGATAAAACCTGTTTTTCGATTTTTTGATACATTTTCCTTAATTCCTGCATGGCCCTGAAAACCTTGATGCGGGCATTGCCTTCACTAAAATTCATAATTTCCCCGATTTCGCGGTAGCTTAATCCTTCATATTTACTCAGCGAAAGCAGGTGCCGTTTTTCCTCATCCAGTTTCCCAAAAGCCAGTTGTAGTAGCTTCATCTCCTCCTTTTTCTGCTCCACTTCAAAATAGCCCGGTTCTGTTTCTCCAACTTCATTTTCAATGCTCTCCACTACCACCTCGGGACGCCGTTTGTTCTGTTTGAATTGATCCACCATTTCGTTGTGTGCAATGGTGTACATCCAGGTAGTGAACTTTCCATCGCCCCTGAAAAGTTTTCTGTTTTTCAGGATCTTTTCAAATACGTTTTGAACCAGGTCTTCACTATGCTCAACCTGTTTTGTTGATCTAAAAAAGTAAGCAAAGAGCGATTTGTGGTGCCGTTCGAACAGCAATCCGAGGCGTGCAATTTCGCCGGATTTAACCTTCATCATCAATTCGTTGTCTGACAGCGGATTCAATTTCAATTGTAAATTTTGTTTCAAATATTAAAACTGTGGTTTTTAGATTTCGTTACATAAAAATAGAAAAAAGTTTGAAGATACTGGTTTGCCCGCTCTATCCTGAATAATTCCGCCCGCAGTCCCGATAACTTTCGGAGCAAGTCGCAAAGTACTGAATTAAAGTGTAATTAATACAGGGGTTAATTCGTAAAAATAAAATTTAGAATTTTGTGATGTTCAATGATAAATTATTCTTTCTTTACGCCTTTGCACCTTGGTGCGACATCAAGGTTTTAAGACTGGGCTCATAAATGAAAATCATTTTACCGGAATATCTAACTAAATTCGGGTATGTAGTTGGCGAAGTTGGCGTTTAATAAACATTACAGTGCATTTTATAATACAGAATTAAAGGCTATTTTTGAAATAAAAGAAAAAAAGGTTTACAGGGTTAAACCAACAGACTTTAAACTCGAAAAAGAATTATAAAACCTTGTTGAAATAAACTTAGAGACTTTTTTTAATTGCAGATTTATTGCATCTGAATTTTCGACTGGAAATATGCATTCAGGCCTTATTGATACACTTGGAATTTGAAATAAAAAACAGAGAATATTTTGAAATTGCAAAAAAAATATATTAATCAATCATTAAAGAACATTGGAGGATAAAAAAACGCACTGAGACATCAACGTTCAAACGTACCGAGGAGTGGAATGTATGTTTTATATTTAATGTTTTGCCACAACACACAGATTGAAGAAAATATGTTTGGTAACGGGCCCATACCCAATAGCAAGATTCGTGCTTCACGATGAAAATAATTAGAAATTAACAAATAGCCAACCAGCAACATGTCTCTGAACCGTTTTTTATATTCAATTTTTAATTATTCTTTCAGGGG
>JABMQA010000415.1 GCA_013203545.1 Bacteroidota bacterium | reverse complement strand
GTAATTATCAGATAGCACGGAATAAGAACCCAATAGGCTTGTTGAGAGCCGAAAATATCTGAAAGCTTTCCCCAGGCCAAAGGAAGCAGGGCGCCTCCGGCGATTGCCATTATCAACAGTGCCGATCCGGTTTTAATAAATCTACCGAGGTTATGTATAGCAAGTGGCCAAATCGCCGGCCAGACAAGGGCATTAGCTAATCCTAAAATGGCAACAAAAAACACAGACGTAAGGCCTGTGGTTAATACTGCACAAATGGTGAAAGCAATACCCAGAATTCCGGAATACAGCAGTGCCTTACGTTGAGATATATATTTTGGAATTAGTATTATCCCGATGATATATCCTACAACCATCGAAATGAGCGTGTAGGAGGTGAACGCTTTTGCCGTAGAGATTTCAATCCCGATCGATATACCGTAACGTATGATGGTATCGCCGGCAATAACCTCAGCACCAACGTAAAAGAACAATGCAAGTACACCCAATAGTAAATGTGGGAAAGCGAAAATACTCGATCTTGCTGATGCGTCATTGCCTTCTGACTCTTCGTCACCTTCGGTATCCAATTCAGGAAGTGGTGAGAACCTGATACCGATACCCATCACAAAAAGCGCTATAGCCATCACGATGTATGGGCCAATAACCCGGCGGGCCAGGCTATCGAGCGCAGCAACACGGGCAGTTTCGTTAAGTGTATTCAGGTTTTCTACAAATGCGTCACCATCGTTAAGAATGTAATAAGCCAAAATTATCGGTGCAATGGCACCGGCCAGTTTGTTACAAATACCCAGGATGCTGATACGCTGTGCTGCACTTTCGCGCGGTCCAAGTATGGTTACATAAGGGTTTGAAGCCGTTTGTAAAATTGAAAGTCCGGTTCCCATCACAAATAAACCCGCCAAAAATAAGCTGTAAATCCTCGACATGGCAGCCGGGATGAAAATGATTGTCCCGATGGCCATAACCCATAGCCCGATGGTCATCCCGTTTTTGAACCCTGTCTTTTTTAGTACCCAAGACGAAGGCAGCGCCATTACAAAATAAGAAATGTAAAAGGCAAAAGCAACGAACAGCGCCTGGTAGTTCGTAAGTTCGCAGGCAATTTTCAGATAGGGAATTAAGATGCCATTCAGCCAGGTAACAAAGCCAAATATAAAAAATAAAGCCCCGATAATGGCAATGGGGATGATGTTGGATTTCCGGGAATTGAGTGTAGCAGTACCCATGTTAAGAATTATAAAATTAGTTTTACTTATTGAGAAATTTCATTTATAATGTTTGTGACCCTTCGAATTCTGTCGACCTCCGTTTCAGCAATTGAATACTCAGGAATCTCTTTTAGTCCGCCCAAAAATATACTTTCTTTGCGATATTTCATTTTACTTTCTACCTGAATCTGCCCTGTAAGGTGAAATTCTTTAGCTCCGGTGAATTCATGCATCATCAAAATATTTTCTTCATTAATCCCTGAGCCGGGCATAATGATTATTTTTTCTCCGGCTTTTTTCACCAATTCACCAATCAGTTCTTTGCCATCCGGGGCCTTGTTTTTTTGCCCTGAAGTCAGTAAACGATCAGCACCCAGTAACATCAGTTGATCAAGAGACTCAAGGGGATCCCTGGTCATATCAAATGCCCGGTGGAAAGTTACGCTCATTGGCCGGGCAAGTTTTATAGCCTCGACAGTTTTTTCAATGTCGATGGGTCCATCAGCATTCAGAAAACCAATTACCACACCATCGCAACCAATTTCTTTACAAAATTCGATGTCCTGTTTAATGATTTCAAATTCCAGATCTGAATAAAGAAAATCCCCGCCACGTGGCCGGATTAATACATGGAGCTTGATGTGGAGTTTTTTGCGGGCCAGGTGGAGGGTTCCCGGGCCGGGGGTTGTTCCTCCTTCGTAAAGGTTATCGCACAGTTCCACACGTTTAGCGCCACCCTTTTGTGCATTAAGGGCTGATTGTAATGAGGTTGCACAGACTTCGATGAGCATAAATTTGATTTTCAGTTTCCGATGCGTAAAAGTATGATTTATTGTTAACTTTGTATTCTGAAAAGTTAGACTTTGTGTTTAATGTAAATGGAAATATCAACTATTGGAAGAATACTGCGGAAAACGACATTGTAACTGCTGGTATTTTAATTGAGAACAATCGCTTTGTTGAGGGATTGTTTTTTTGTCATTTATGCATTGAAAAAATCTTGAAAGCATTGGTGGTGAAGGAGGTTAAAACTGTGCCGCCAAAATCACAT
>JABMQA010000414.1 GCA_013203545.1 Bacteroidota bacterium | reverse complement strand
ATTAAATTTCGGTTTGAAGGGGATTCGGATGCAGCATACAGCTGGAATATTGATGATGTCTGGGTTGTAGAACAAAATCCGGTAACTTCAGTCAGCGATGTTGAGCCAGAAAATCAAATTTTTGTATATCCAAATCCTGCAAAGGATGTGTTGAGTATCTCAAATAACAGGAATAGCAGTATTAGTGTTTACAACCTAAGCGGACAGTTGATGATGAAAGAAGTTGCTGTTTACGCTACCTTCAGACTTGATATTTCAAATTTTGAGAGTGGAATTTATATTGTTAAGGTGCTTGATGAAAAAGCAACATTTACTTCAAAGGTGAATGTGATGAATTAGAGTTTTTATGTTGGGCATTGTTAAAATTGGTTAATTCTTTACAAGGTATCAGACTCAGCCTGATACCTTTTCCCTTATCCCTTCCTAATGTACTAATAATGTGTTCAATAATAAAAAGGTTCTCCCTATTTTCCAGGATGATTCCAATACCGGTATCCGTTCCAGATATTTGTATCATATTTTAATCCCCAAACACCGTAAAACCAGATTTCTTTTTCCCCCACATATTTAAAGAACATTAATGGATTGGTAAACAAGGTGCTACGTATCATCACCATTTGTAAGAGATTAATCTGACCAGGGTTTCATCAATTTACGGACTACAATAAAATCAAAACAGGTCATTGTCCGGTCGGTCAACCGAACAACAGGCATTTTTTCCATCCCGGCAGGTTCTCTATTTTTGCCTGTAAATCTACCCTAAAAAGAGCTTAACTTTTTTTAACGCAAATTTTGAACTAATTTATTTATATTTGTTCCAAATTACAAGCTCATATTTTTTACTAAACCTAAATTAAGATCATCATGAAAAAAACACTTACATTACTTACAGCAATTCTACTATCCATTGCTGTCTTTCCATCAACAGATCTATCAGGAACAATCAGTGCCGATATGACGTTGGATTTAGCAGGCAGTCCATACATCATTACAGGAAATGTGACTGTAAACAATGCTGCAACCCTCACCGTTGAAGCAGGTGTGGAAGTAAAATTCAATAGTGGCCGGGCCCTGTATATTAATGATGGCGCTAGCATTGTTGCCACTGATGCACTATTTACCAGTAATCTTGTATCCCCGGCATCAGGCGACTGGACTACAATCCAGTTTAACAATAACGGAACAGGAACGCTTACCGATTGTACCGTTGAATATGGCAGGGAAATAGGTATCACCAATGGCACGTTAATCCTGGTAGATACAGATATCCTGGATTTTTACAATTATGGCTTCATTTTGGGTTATTACGGGACTGCCACGTTGGATATGACCGGAGGCAATATAACCGGGGATAACAGATATTATGGGATTTACGTGTATGCCGCTGGTACAGCCACTCTCTCGGGAGTATCGGTGAGCGGTTTTTTACGAGGCGCATACATGGCTTCCAATTCCTCTTTATCGCTTGTTAACTCCAACATCAGCAATAATACCCATGAAGGAATAACTTGCTTGTCCAATTCAAATCTGCACCTCGATAATTCAATCATCACAGGCAACACTTACCCTATAAGGCTCAATGGTCCGGCAACCCTTACAAGGGCAGGGAATAATGATCTTTCAGGAAACGATGTTGATGCCATACAGGTTTACTTTAACTCTCTGGATCAATATTGGTACCTGCCTTCTTTCAATGAATTTATCGGGCTCATTGGGTCATATTACCCATATTATTTTTCATATACCCATTTTACCATTAATGCTGGTGGCGGATCCCTGGAAGTTGCATCCGATAATGTCCTCAAGTTTATTACTAATACAGGACTTTATGTTAATGGAACACTCATTGCGGATGGTGATGAAGGCGCCGGAGAATATGTATATTTTACATCCTCTAAGGATGACAACTGGGGTGGTGACACTAATGATGACGGGACTGCTACAGTTCCCGGATCCAGAGACTGGAAAGGCATCATTTTTAACAATGAAAGCGACGACGGTACTTGTCTCATAGACAGGTGCATGATAAGATTTGCCGGATATGGAAATGTTGGCGCAGTTTCAACCTACAATGCAAGCCCAACCATCAATGCCTGCGATGTTACAAACAGTTACTATGGCTTTTACTTCTTCGAAGATTCTGACCCAATTTTCTCAAACAACACCATAGGGTCGAGTGACCTGGTACCCATTGCCATGTCGATAGATGCCGATCCCTTGTTTTTTGACACCAACGAATTTTCATTTTCTGACAATCAATACGATGCTGTGGGAATACTTGGCGGAACCCTGGTTACAGATGCTGCGCTTCCGGTACGCGATGTGATAGACGTGCCCAATATTACCTACCTGCTTCTTGGAACCATCACTGTTCCTGAAACACTTTCACTTACCATCCACCCCTCAGTAGTCATCAAAAGTTACAACTATTACCATCGGATCGTTGTTCAGGGGCTACTAACGGCAAATGCTTATGAGGGCCTTGAAATTGTATTTACTTCGGTAAAAGACGATACCTACGGAAACCCATTGGACACCAATAAAGATGGCACACAATCAATTCCGCTTGTGGGAGACTGGAGCGGTATTGTCTTTGAATCAACAAGTGATCCGGCTTCTGTTTTAGACCATTGCATTATCAAATATGCAAGTTTATCCTCCACTTGGTACAACACAAGGTATATCTCACAAGGAGCCATAACCCTTGAAAATGCCAGCCCCACCATTTCAAATTGTGAAATTAAGGATGTATATTTCGGCATCTATTCATTCCAATCTTCCGACCCTGCCATTCTCAATAATCAGTTTACAAACGCTGCAAAAACCCCGGTAGCCCTTTCAGTAGCTTCGGATCCAACGTTTTCGGGCAATAATTTTACCAATCCGACATGGACTGCACTCGGTATTATCGGTGAGTATGTTGGCCTGGATGGGACCATTAAAAAGCGCGATGTTGCAGGTTATACAAACATTACCTATTTATTGCTTGAAGATATGACCATAAATTCAGGCATTTATGTTACGGTGGAGCCCGGTGTGGTCATCAAGTTTTTAAATACCGGGATTTTTGTCAGGGGCGGATTTATGGCGGATGGTACAATTTTGATCAAGGATGCCTACGAAGAGATCATTTTTACATCATTGAAAGATGACAACTTCGGAAATCCCATGGATACAAATGGGGATGGAAACATTACTGCTCCTGCCCGTGGTGACTGGAAAACCATCCGGTTTGAGGAAACTTCTGACGACCTTTTCAACCTGATCAGGTATGCAAGGGTGAAGTTTAATGGCAGCAACCCATGGGGAGGAATCACGTTTACTGATGCAGGTGGCCTT
>JABMQA010000413.1 GCA_013203545.1 Bacteroidota bacterium | reverse complement strand
GGTTAGGGCATACCTGGGATTCGAAAGCCGGTAACTGGAAGATGTCGGATTCGATCTATTCAAACCCTAATGGCTCTATTGAGATAAGCTGGTATAAGGTGTGGGATCCGTTTATCTCAAGGTTTTATCGCGGCAAGCGATTTAAAAATGAATATTCAGAAAATGGAAACCTGGTAAAGGAAGATGTCCTTAAATTTGATACACTTACCGGTGGCTGGAAAAATGATATGGTTAATTTTTATGAATATAACGCCGGTGATTTGCAGATTGAAAAGAAGATCAGGAAATGGGATGGCCAATCATGGCAGGACAGCCTTAAAATTGATTTTGCATACAACGATAATAAATTACTTGAGCTGGAAGAATATCAATTGATGTCAGGTTCAGGTATATGGGAAAATTGGCAGAAGTGGGATTATGCTTACAATACAACTAACCAGCTCAGGGAAAAGTACTATTCATTATGGTTTTCCGATGATAAATCCTGGAAGGATACCAGGTATTATATCTACACCTATGATCCTGATCAAAGGCTTGATCAAATATTGGAAAAGTATTGGGACGATTTTGAGAACGATTGGGTGGATAAATATGTTACAAGTTATGCCTATAATGCCATGGGTTTACGATCAGAAATCAAAAGGCAATATTGGGATCCGATAAACGGGTATTGGTTTCATACCTCCAATATTTTTTATACTTACGATGACAATCGAAACCTGATAGAATACCTATATCGCTACTGGGATGAAGAAAACGGGCAATGGCTTAATATATACAAGGATGCGAGCTATTGGTCTTATTTCGAGACGCAGGGGATTGGTAAAACGGAACCTTCAGTAGTTGCCGTGTACCCCAACCCTGCAGATGACATCATACAATTAATTTTTAGTAAGCCAATTAAACAAGGACAGTGCAGTATATATACCACGGGGGGGCAGTTTATTCAAAGTATTGAGGTTGACAATTCAACACAATTTCTGGATATTTCCAGACTTCCTGCCGGTAACTATATTCTGGGCTTTTGGGCGGATGGTGCGTGCTTTTCACATAAAGTGGTGATACGATAGGCAGCAATAGCAATTTTTTTCAGGTTAAGTATTGATAAAAAAATCGTTAGAAAATGGCAAAAATTCTTGTAATCGATGATGAGCGCAGTATCAGGAATTCGCTGAGGGATATCCTGGAATATGAAACCTATAAGGTGGATGATGCCGAGAATGGCATAGAAGGACTGAAGCTGGTTAATAGTAAAAAATTCGAGGTGATACTTCTGGATATCAAGATGCCTGATATGGATGGTATTGAGGTGCTTGAAAATATCATGAAAGTCACAGACACACCGGTGATCATGATCTCAGGACATGGTACCATCGAAACCGCTGTTGAGGCTATCAAAAAAGGAGCATATGATTACATCGCAAAGCCGCTCGACCTTAACCGGCTGCTTATCACCATTCGCAATGCACTGGATAAATCCACACTGATCAAAGAAACAAAAAGCCTGAAACAGCAGCAGGTATCTCAAACATGGGAGATGATAGGGCAATCGGATGCAATAATGCAGGTGAAGGAGCTGATCGATAAAGTTGCGCCTACCAATGCCAGGGTGCTTATACATGGCAGCAATGGCACCGGAAAGGAACTGGTGGCGCGTTGGGTGCATGAAAAGAGCTCACGGTCATACGCGCCTTTCATCGAGGTGAATTGTGCCGCCATCCCTTCCGAACTCATCGAAAGTCAGTTGTTTGGTCATGAAATAGGATCCTTTACTTCAGCCATCAAGCAGCGCAAAGGTGATTTTGAGCTGGCTAATGGTGGGACATTGTTTCTGGATGAGATCGGGGATATGAGCCTCTCGGCACAGGCAAAGGTGTTGCGTGCTTTGCAGGAAAATAAAATTGTAAGGGTGGGTGGTGAAAAGGAAATCTCTGTTGATGTACGCATCATCGCCGCTACCAATAAATATTTGAACGAAGAGATCGGGAAGGGTCAATTCAGGGAGGATCTCTATCACCGGTTGAGTGTGATCATTATCGAAGTGCCCGACCTGAATACACGGAAGGGTGATATTTCTTTACTCGCCAACCATTTCATGGAGGATGTTTCTGGCAAAATGGGCAGAGCCATGCTTACCTATTCTGATGAGGCGCTTAAAAAGCTTGAAGAATATAAGTGGACGGGAAATGTCCGTGAACTCAGGAATGTGGTGGAAAGATTGGCCATTTTATGCGACAAGGAGGTTACCGCTGAAGATGTGGAGCGGTATGTGCAGCCGTTGGGATAAGACGCAGGTTAACGCGGAAAACCGCAGATAAAATCATAACCAATCCTCGCAGATCAGCGTCCATTTTTTTCTTGACGCAGATTTACGCAGAAAAGCGCAGATCTGTTTTTTACATAT
>JABMQA010000412.1 GCA_013203545.1 Bacteroidota bacterium | reverse complement strand
CATTCCATCCGCATTCCAATCCACATTCCGATTCCCAATTTCGGGAATTTGTGCCATATTTTTTATTATGATGATTGCATGTAAATGATTTGGCATGATAATAAATTCGTCCAAAAATAATTCCTGCCGAATTTCAAAGGATTTATACCATTCATCATAGGCAATTTTTCCGAAATCCGAGAGAATCATTTCCTCATTTTCAATTTCCCCCAATATGCATATCATATTTTGAATTACCGGTGTAATAAAATAATATCCATTCCTGGAATAATCCCATCCGGGCATTCGGTTTGATTCAATTCGGTATTTGTTGTTGAATTTCAACATGATCATAAACAAGAATCCTATCATCAAATTTCAAGGTTTCCTTTCCATATCCCGGTCTACCCATTTACAAGCTGATTACCCCTTAAATCCCTTATCACGGTGTTTTCCATCGCAAAACGGCCGGTTATTCGAATGGCCGCATCTGCAAAGAAAGGCGGGATCAGCGCTCTCTATTTCAGTGCCTTGGGCATCAATAATTTTAAAATTTCCCTTAATCATGTAAGGGCCATCCTTCATAACTACACATTCGGTTTTCTTTTCTTGATTTTCCATGATAATTTTTATTATTATTTTTCAATATTATTCAACCATTCACATATACGGTCGGCAGCTGTGATTGTTCTGGGACAATACATCCTTAAGAAGTTGCCATTTATTTCTTTTCCCGAATAATCTTCTTTCAGGGCCTTTAGGGCTTTTCCACCATCGAAATCCACATAGGCAATTCTCACTGTAAGTTCTTCGGGTTGCCTGCCGAAATCATGGCCGGGAAGCATTGCAACACCCGTATCAACCAGCAGGCGGTCGCAAAGTTCAACAGAAGTATAAATGTCCTTTTTTATGAATTGTTCACGATAAGCTTCGAAATTTGGAAACAGGTAAAATCCGCCTTCCGGTTCTGCAATTCTTGCGTTAGCATTTCTGAGTTTTTTAACAAAATACATTCCGAGGGCATGCAGGATTCTTCTTGAATTTTTGAGATATTCATCAATTTCAGGACCACCTTCGAATGCCTTGATGGCGGCATATTGAATTGGGGCCGAAGTAGCTGTATAGGTTTCACTTGCTACGGAGGCCATGGCATCTAAGAGCCACCTCAGCGATTTGGGAAATGTAAATGTTCCGAGTCGCCAACCGCCTGCGCCGCACCATTTACTCAATCCGCTGCTGATAATTGTTCCCTCAGGGTAAAACCTGGATATTGAGACATGCTGTCCTTTGTGGTGAACCAATCCATAAATTTCGTCGCTGATAAGGATCACCTGGTGCTTTCGGGCAACCTGTGCGATTTCCTTGAGTTTCGGCAGTGTATATGTTGATCCGGTAGGATTGTTCGGGTAATTTAAAATAACTATCCGTGGTCTTCCGGGATCGGCACGGCAAATGATTTCAAGCTTTTCAGGGGTAAGCATCCACCTGTCCTTTTCAAATGTCGGCACCCAGGTTACCGGCCTGCCGATGATCTGTGCCTGTGGGGAATAGGAAACCCACGAAGGTGTGGGGATTACCAGGTCTCCGTAATACACCATTTGCAATAAGAAGATCAATTCTTTTGAGCCGGGGCCAATGATCACATCTTCAGCCGTACACTCCAGGCCATGAGCCCGCCTGTTGAATTTTGCAATGGCCTCTCTCAAAGGATGAAGCCCCCTTACAGGCAGGTAATCCTTCTGAAAGGCATTTTCCTGCAAGGCTTTCACAACCAGGTCAGGTACCGGGAATGGTGATTGTCCAAGCCCCATTTTGAACACTTCCCGCCCTTCTTTTATCAACTGATTGCTCTTTTCGTTGATGGCAATCGTTGCAGAAATGCGCATACCCCTGACATTCAGGTTAAGGCTTACTGGCAGATTTTCTTTTTTCTTCATTGTCATCCAATTCTAATTTTGATACTATAAGCCAAGATTCCTCGAGATCACCAGCCTTTGTATTTCTGATGTCCCCTCTCCAATCTGCAACAGGCGTTGATCGCGGAAAATTCTTTCAATATCATAATCCTTCATCAAACCATAGCCACCGTGAATCTGGACGGCTTCATCAGCTACTTCACGGGCTATTTCTGAGCAGTACAATTT
>JABMQA010000411.1 GCA_013203545.1 Bacteroidota bacterium | reverse complement strand
TGATAATAAAAGCTAAAGTACACCGAATCGGCAGGCGATAATTTACGCGCTACGGGCTCAAAGATCGAATCCAATCGGATGGGCCTGGAAGTAAGTTTATCAGCAGGAAACTGAAGGGGATTTGCATCAGGGTATATGTTCCCATATTGGTTGATGGCATCAAATGTTGCCACGCCCCATGTAGGCGGGAAAATCGAAAATTGGGTGTTGATGTAAACATAATTGTCCATCCACCGTGCCGTATCAGGATAATAACCATCCTGTTTAAAATCGTCAAAAAATGGCAATGGTACAGGTGATGGGATAATCAGTTTGGAGGATTTGAATGCATTGGCTTTTTCCTGGTTTTTGGCATTGGTGAGCTTTGGATTGGATGGAAGACCTGTAAGGATTTCCTGGCCATGAACCATCACAAGGCTAAACAACAGTAATATTATGGAAATAAAGATCTTCTTCATTTACTTACCTGGTTCTAAAATATTATTAATCAATGTATCAGCGCCAAGGTTATCGGATTCATAAACGCGCATCAACGAATCAAAATTAAAATACAGGTCGGATCTCAGCCATAAATCCACGACTGCCCCGTATTCAACCCTGTCGTCTCTGTCTCCGGCAGGTTGCTGTGCATAAACCCTTGAATGGGATTTATCGCGGCCATCCTGGAAATTCAAAAATCCGATATTCAAAGCGGAACTGGTTATGATATTTTTGGCTTCGGTTTCGGTTTTTCCGATAAGGAACGGGACACTTAGTTTTTCATCATTTAATCCTTTTCCCAGAACCAGTTCGATAAAGGACCCTTTCAGGATTTCGGTACCCGGAATAATGGTATCGCCTTCAAATTTTTGGGTCAGCACAGCATACTTTGCAAAATTTCTGACAAATGAAAGTGTCTCCAGTTTCAGCCCGCTTGCGCGCAACTCTGTTACGGCCTGTCGCAGTGTCAGGTCAACCAGGTCGGGCATCCAGATCATTTCGGGTTGTGAAGCCACTATAGTTACATAAATTTTTCTTCCACGTTTGGCTTTTGATCCTGGTGCCGGATCCTGCAGGACAATGGCGCCTTTATCGAAATGATCATCATAAACCGAATCGATCACCACAAAATCAAAATACCCATCCGGGTTCATCCTGTCAACCTGCGAAATTTCAACGCCCGTCAGGTTTGGAATACCGATGGCCTCCCCATGGTTGGTATATACATCGATAGCTTTGATGGTAATCCAAAACAACAACACCATTACCAGAATGGCAATGGCCAGATGCTTGAAAAATGCTTTGCTCGTTAAGAATTTAATGATGCCCATTCAGGATGTTAAAGTTAGTAACGGAAGCTATCCCTGTTCCGGTGTTGATCAACCTTCCAATATTATTTTTCTATTAACTTGAAAAGGTTTGTTTTATTGCCGTTTTAAGGTGCAAAGATATGAAAAGAAATCGGTAAATAATCCGATTGTTGATTTCAGGAAGTTTTGAGTTAATCCAATAAATTATTATTATCTTTGAAGGGTAAAATTCTCCTGTACTTCACAGTAAAATGACTTGAAAATTCTTTAACCCAAATAAATGGAGGTATCTCATGAAAAAACTCATTTACTCATTTTTACTTTACGTCTTTGCTTTCGGGTTTATTGGCACATCAAATGCACAATATTACTTCAATGAGCAAGCTATTGGTTCTGCCGGGATTTTATATTCCGATAACTTCAACAATGACTCTCACAGCCGGAATGCCGGAAACAATGAAAACATATTGCATCGGTTCGGCATCGAATGCAATTCGTATTTCAACGACAAGGCTTCTGAAGGTTTACTTGTTCCTTTTATTGCTAACCAGGGGCAGGTTGACGATAATGTAAAATTTTATGCCCCTGTTTTTGGCGGCACAGTGTTTATTACCAAAGATGGCGAAATTGTTTACACTTTTATCAATACCGATAATAAAAGGGCTTTAGCAAACCCAGGCAATCCTACTAATAAAGCAACGGCAGGTATTGCGCTGAAAGAAGAAATTTTAGGAAGCAGGTCAAACACAGTTTCAGGCGAAATGCAAACACAGGCAAAGGTCAACTACTTTAAAGGGGCTGATCCCCTAAAATGGCAAAGGGAAATTCCAACCTTCGACCGTATTGACTTCGGTGA